>NZ_SCMW01000016.1:0-59401 GCF_005502845.1 Brevibacterium sp. 2SA
GGGCTCGGAGATGGTTATAAGCGACAGCCGCTGCCGTCACCGGGCGAGCTCGCCGAGGCGGACTGGATCCTGCCGCCGGCGACCGATCTCTTCGGTCGGGCGATGCGGCTGGCCACCTCGGCGATGGGGATTCAGGCGAAGGAGAGCCACATCGTCACCGACACCGCCGTCGCCCTCGCGCTCGCCGGCACCGGACTCGGCCTCACGCTCGCGACCCCGATCATGATGTCCCTCGGCGGACCGGGCGTCGATCTCCACCCCGTCACCGGGGCCGGCGGTCGGGACATCATCGTCCTCACCGTCCCCGCCCCGAGTGCGCCGGTGGCCGCCGTCGCCGAGGTGGTCGCCGAGGTCTTCGCATGAGCGGGCGGGAGTGATCGCGCCGCGCAACGGGCGGGCCGCTGCCGGGTGACCGCTACAGTGAGGAGCCATGGACAGTTCTCCCCGCGACCCGCACGGCAGAATCGATGTGCACGGCGCCGGCGGCTCGTCTCACGGCACCGACGGTGACGCGCTCGACCCCTTGCTCGAAGCGATCGGCCCGCGGCTGCGGGAGACCCGGACCGCGCGGGGACTGACCCTCGCCGAGGTGGCCGAGCAGATGGGTGCGTCCGTGAGCACGCTCTCCCGCCTCGAATCGGGACGGCGGCGGCCCACCCTCGACCTGCTCATCGCGCTCGCCCGCATCTATCGGGTCGCCCTCGACGACCTCGTCGGAGCGCCGTCGACGGGCGACCCGCGGATCCGCCCGACGCCGATCCGCGCCCACGGGATGGTGTTCCTGCCATTGACCAATCGGAACGCGCCGGTCGAGGCTGTCAAGATCGTCCTGCCCGGGCACCGGCCGGGGGAGCCGATCACGCAGCGAGCGCACGGCGGGTACGAATGGCTCTACGTGCTCAGCGGAACCGTCGACCTCAGACTCGGGGCCACGGTGACCACTCTGGCCACGGGGGAGGCCGCCGAATTCGACACCCGGGAACCGCATGGGATCGCCAGCGCGACCACCTCGGCGGCGGAGGTGCTCGCCCTCTTCTCTGCCGAAGGAGAGCGCATCCACGTGGGCCTACACTGAGCCCATGAGCTTCGACCACCAGTGGAACCGCATCCGCGCGAACAACCCCGACCATTCGGCGAACTACGCCCAGCGCTGGCGCAATCTCGTCGACGCCGGCCATGACATCGGGGGAGAGGCGCGCTTCGTCGATGCGATGGCACCCCGCGGCGGGCGCATCCTCGATGCCGGGTGCGGCACCGGTCGTGTCGGCGGTCTGCTCCTCGGCGCCGGGCACACGGTCTACGGCGTCGACCTCGACGAGTTCCTCATCGCTGTCGCCGAGGAGGACTTCCCGAGCGGCGAGTGGCACACCGGCGACCTCGCCGACTTCGACTTCGCGGCCGCCGGGATCACGGACATCGACGTCACTGTGTGCGCCGGCAACGTGCTCGCCTTCCTCGACCCGGCATCGCGGCGCCAGACTCTCGCCAACATCAAGTCGACGCTCAAGCACGGCGGGCGCTTCGTCGCCGGGTTCGGGGCCGGACGCGGCTACGACTTCGCCGACTTCGTCGCCGACATCGAGTCGACGGGCATGATCGTCAGCCTCAAGCTCTCGACGTGGGAGATCCACCCCTTCGAGCCCGACAGCGGCTTCCTCGTGCTCATCGCCGAGCGCCCATAGGTTTCGGTGCTGGATTCTGCACCATTGCCGGACCGCGTGTCGGCCTGCTGCTCCGCGATCGCTCGACGCGCTCTGCGCGACTGAGCGCCCCAGCGAGGTGGATTCCGCTCGATTCTTCGGCGCTTCTCGAATCGGATCCACCTCGCGGGGAAGCACACCGCTGTGCGCTAGCGCCAGTCTCGGCCACTGCGCTTCGCTGATGCTGTGTCGTCAACCGTCGAGCCGCCTCCGTACCCCGGCGTGTTGACCACAGGCGACGTTGCTCGATAGCGTCGACGAGGAGAGGAGAATCCATGACCCGAGTGCTGATGGTGATCTTGCCGGTGCTGGCCGGTCTGTGCTTCGTCCCCGCGATAGTGCCGGCCGGTTCCGGGTTTGCGCTCTGGCTGTGGGCTCTGGGCTTCCTTCTGCTCATCGCCGCCCTCGTCATCGCCGTTCGGCGCGCCCGGCGCGACTGAGCGCGGCTGGCCCAAATCCGGGTCTGACAGGGCCTCATTCTCTGTGCTGCCGCCTCAGAGCCGCGCGACCGGGAACGGCGAACGCGACGATGAGACCGAGGACGATGATCGCTGCGATCCCTGTCATCGCGACCGTGAGCGTCGGCCCTGCTGCTGCGGTCGTGAGGTTGATGAGCACGGCGAGTCCGATGGCCCCGCCGATCTGCTGACCGGCCGTCGCGACGCCTCCGGCGTATCCCTGCCCTGACTCGTCGATGCCCGTCGTCGCGGTCGCGAACATCGTCGTGAACACGACACCCTGGCCGAGGCTGAACAGCAGGGCGAGGCCGAACACCAGCGGCCACGGCGAACCGTCGTCGACGAGCGCGGCGAAGCCGGCGACCCCGAACAGCCCGATCACCTGCCCCGTGACCATCGTGGTCCGCAGGCCGGTCCGGGTCGCGAGGCGACCGCCGAGAGTCGTTCCGACGAGCACGCCCACGCAGGGCACGACGAAGGCGAGTCCCGTGGCGAGGGGGGGGTGAGGCCGCGCGTGTCCTGGAAGTAGAGCGTGAGGAAGTATGCGGTCGCTCCGAAGCCGGCCATGAAGAGGAACGTCGACGCAGTGCCGGCGGCCAGGGGCCGGTGGCGGAATTTCGCCGGATCGAGCAGGGGCTGCGCGGTTCGGCGCTCAACGATGAGCAGGGTGATGAGTCCGAGGAAGCCGGCACCGAGGCAGCTGAGCGTCGGTGCCGTCGCCCATCCGTCCTCGGCGGCGAAGGTGAGTCCCATGACGATGAGGATCGCCGAGGCGGTCGTGAGGATCGCCCCGGGAACGTCGAGTCGCCGCAGGCTCGGGTGGCCGGTATCGGACGGCACCGCGCGCACAGCGAGGACGACGATGACGAGGATGAGCGGAATGTTGATCGCGAACACCGACCGCCACCCCCAGGCGTCGGTGAGCACCCCGCCGAGGATGGATCCGAGGACCATTCCGGTCGACCCGGCGGCTCCCCAGATGCCCAGGGCGCGGTTGCGGTCCGACCCCTCACGGAAGCCGACGGTGAGCAGTGCGAGGGTCGAGGGAGCCAGTGCCGCACCCCCGAGTCCCTGGATGCCGCGTCCTGCGATGAGCATCCATTCGGCGACGGCGAATGTCCCCAGCAGGGAGCCGAGCGCGAAGAGTGTCAGCCCCGTGAAGAACATCCGCCTGCGGCCGAGGGCATCGGTGAGCCTGCCGCAGAGCAGGAGGAACCCGCCGAAGGCGATGGCATAGGCGCTGACGACCCATTGGAGCGTCGGCGCGGAGAATCCCAGAGACGCGATCTCGGGCAGGGCGACGAAGACGATGTTGTAATCGAGGCCGATGAGCAGCTGGGCGAGACCGAGAGCGGCGAGCAGGCTCGTCCTCGAGCGTGCGGGGGCGTGCGTCGTGGGCATTGGCAACCTCCATATAATCCGAGTTCGGATAATACGAAGTCTAAACACATAGTCCGAGTTTTGACTATATGAATTCGGATGAATTCTGCTATGATCGCCCCATGAGCGGAACCGAGAGCGATGTCGAACTCTGCGGCCTCGTGGCGCGCCTCAACCAGCGCCTCGATTCGCACATCCGCCGCGTCGCCGACACCCTGGGGATCACGGCCTCCCAGGCGATCGCGCTGCGCGAGCTGGGGGAGCCGATGCGCCTGACCGAGCTCGCCGAGCACATGAGCTGCGAGACCTCGAACGCGGGATACGTCGTCGATCGCATGGAGGACCAGGGGCTCGTCGAACGCCGGCCGCACCCCAGCGACCGACGGGCGAAGCTCCTCTCGCTCACCCCAGCAGGTCAGCGGTGCCGGGCCAATGTCCTCGACGCCCTGTCGGACCAGGCACCCGTCGACGCGCTCACCACCGAAGAGCGCGACAGCCTCGTCGCATTGCTGCGCCGCGCGACGGCCTGACCGCCGGCGCGGTGCCCCGCGCGACTGAGCCCACCCCGATGAGCGCTCGGACTCGTCAAACCTCTGTGATCGTGATTGGGTGGAGACATGGCCGACCGGCCCAGGCGACCGTGCCTGAGACCCGGTGCGGTCGGACCACCGTCACCACGCGCAGAGGAGAATCATGATCTTCATCGTCGTCAAGTTCGACGTCAAGCCCGAGAACGCGGAGTCCTTCCCCGAGGTGGTGCGCGACTTCACCGAGGCGACCCGCGCCGAACCCGGCAACCTCTGGTTCGAATGGTCGCGCAGCCTCGAGAAGCCCAACGAGTACGTTCTGCTCGAAGCGTTCACCGACGACGGTGCCGAGCCGCATGTCAACAGCGATCACTTCGCCGCCGGGCTCGAATCGATGCGCCCGCTGCTCGCCTCGACGCCGAAGATCGTCTCCCGCAAACTCGACGGCGACGGCTGGGACGAGATGGGCGAACTCGTCATCGACTGACGAGGTCAGCTCAGCGATCGAGTTCGCTCAGCGCCTCCTCGGCGCGGGCGAGCCGGTCGGCACGCGGCATCTCCCACCACTTCTCGCCCCGCTCGCCGAGGCCCCGCTTGGCGACGCCGACGCGCTCTCGAGCCGCCCGCAGGGCTGTGTCGTCGGCTGCCGTCTTCGCCGACCGCACCGCGTTGCGGGCCCGCCCGAGGTGGCTCTTCAGCTGCTCGACGAGAGCGTCGGGAAGTGCGGGATCGGTGCGCCGCCACCGTCGTCCGCGCACGACGAGCCACTTCTCGTCCTCGGTGTACCCATCCGCATCCGTCACGATCGCAGTCTAAGCCGCGCAGTCTGTGCCGCTCGGCCGAATCAGCGCGCCCTGGCTGGCTACACTGACACCATGGTGACGCGAGCACAGAACATCGAGTCCATCGAGAAGGCCCTCGGCGAGCCCTGGGCGCAGACCCGTCAGCGGCTTGAAAAGGCCGGGGGCAAGGACGCGAGCCACAAGGAACTCGCCGATGCGCTCTACCCGCAGTTCGACGGCGTCGTCGACAACCACGGCTGGTGGGTCCAGGGTGCCGTCGTCGCCTACGAGCAGGAGATCGGCCGACGGATTCCCGGTCAGCGCGCCGACGGCACCTTCGACGTCGCCGTCTCCCGCACCGTGACCGGACAGCGCGGAGACGTCATCGACCGCTTCGCCGCCCTCGTCGACGGCTCACTGGGCGGGGTCGCCCTTGACGGTGAACCCCGCCCGTCGACGACGGCGAAGCGCTCGTTCTGGCGCGCCGACCTCGCTGACGGGACGAAGATCGAAGCAGCCGCCGAACCGAAGGACGACGCGCGCACGCGCCTCACCCTCACCGCCTCGAAGCTGCCGAGCGCCGAGTCGCTCGAGGAGTGGCGGGCACACCTCAAGGACCTCATCGCCGAGGTCTGAGACCTCAGCCTGGAATGATCGGGTTCCACGTCCCGAGCACCAGCGCCGAGGCGACCGCGACGACTGCGACGACGACGGCGAGGACGAGGACGACCGCATCAGCGGTGCCGAACGTCGAGCGCCTGCGCCACGTCCTGCCCGGCCGCCCGAACGCCCGTCCCTCCATCGCCATCGCCAGGGTCGTGCCACGGCGGATCGATTGGACGAGGAGGACGAAGATGCCTGCGAAGAGACTGCGGGTGCGCCGCAGGATCGACCCGCCGGCGAGTCCTCTGGCCCGTCTGGCCATCGACAGGGTCTGCCATTCGAGGACGAGGAGGCCGAGGAGGCGACTGGCCGCGAGGATCGAGATGACGACGGTCTCGGGCAGGCGCAGGTGCTGGACGAGGGCATCCGAGAGGTCCCTGGGATCGATCGCCGAGGCGAGGACGACGAGCGGGATCGCCAGTGCCAGGGCGCGCACGAAGATCGCCGCAGCCGACTCCAACGACCCGGTCGTCATGAGGATCGGACCGACGTCGACGACGGTGGCTCCCGTCTTCTCGGCGAGGATCGCCGTGCCCCATGCGGCGAGGAGCGCCCCGACTGGCAGGAACCACAGCCGTGTGAGCGCCGCCTTGAGGTCGAGCCCGGTCAGCGGCAGGGCGAGGAGTGAGAACCCGAGGATGATCCCCGCGGAGACGACGTCGATGCTCAGCAGCGCTCCGACCATGAGGATGAGTGCGACGGCGATCTTCGTCAGCGGGTTGCAGCGCACGAGCGCCGTGCGGCGCACCACGGGGATGAGCTGACCCGGATCCTCGACGGTGACGCGCTCACGGGTCATTGCTGCACTCTCACTCAACGCGCTCACCCCGCAGAGTCTGGGCCGCCGTGCCGAGCGTGAAGCGGCGGGCCCCGATCGCGTCGAGGAAGTCGAGGTCGTGGCTGACGGCGACGACAGCGCTGCCGTGGTCGAGGACGTCGAGGAACAGGGCGACGAGTCCCGCCCACGTCAGCGCGTCCTGCCCGAACGTCGGCTCATCGACGATGAGGACCTGGGGGCGCGGAGCGATCATCGCCGCCACCGACAGGCGACGCTTCTCCCCGCCGGAGAGACCCTGCGGGTGGGCGTCGGCGATGTCGGCCAGTCCCAGGGTCTCGAGCAGCTCGGTTACCCGAGCGTCGACCTCGGCCGTCGACCAGCCGGCCAGTCGCGGACCGAGGGCGAGCTCATCGGCGACGCTGGACTTGAGGAACTGATGCTCGGGTTCCTGGAAGACCATGCCGATGCGCGGGGCGAGGAACTTCGAGGGCCACGTGAACGGCCGTGCCTCCTTCGCCCCGGCGGCAAGCGGCCCCGCCGCACGCACCACGCCGGAGAACTCGGGGATGAGGCCGGCCAGGGTCAGTGCCGTCGTCGACTTCCCGGCCCCGTTGGCGCCGACGATGCCGAGCGCCTCGCCCGCCCGCACCTCGAGGTCGAGATCGGTCGCCGCGGGCACGGTCGCCCGTGGTCGGGCGACGCTCAGGCGCTCACCGACGAGCACCGGGGACCCGAGCCGGTCCTGTGCTCCGGTTCGCGCGGGCACCGTCCAGCGGTCGGTCGCGGTGGGGGACCCGGATTCGGGCAGCCAGATCCCGGTGGCCTTGAGCACCTCGGTGAGTGCCGGATCACCGAAGACCTCATCAGGGGTGCCGTGGGCGACGATGCCGGCGCGGCCGAGGACGATGACGGTGTCGACGTCGTCGCTCCACAGGCCCACCCGGTGCTCGACGACGATCATCGTCGCCGCAGTGGACTCCTGGACCGTGAGCACGGCATCGCGGACGGCCCTCGCCGAGACGGGGTCGATGTTGGCCGTCGGCTCGTCGAGGACGATGACCTCGGGTGCCATCGCATGGATCCCGGCGAGCGCGAGCCGCTGCTTCTGGCCCCCGGACAGTGCCGCCGTGGGGTGGGACTGGGGAAGGTCGAGGCCCATGGCGGCCAGGGAGGCGTCGATCCGCGCGTCGACCACCTCGGCGGGCAGACCGAGGTTCTCCATTCCGAACGCGACATCGTCACCGATGCGGGAGAAGATCACCTGCGAATTCGGGTCCTGGAGGACGAGCCCGGTGACACCTCGGCGGGGGTCGGGCGCGGCCTCGCCGACGAGGAACTCACCGCCTGACTCCCCGGCCTCGGTGGGCAGGACCCCGGCGATCGCATGGAGGAGCGTCGACTTCCCCGCCCCCGACGGGCCCAGGAGGAGAACCTTCTCACCTGGGGCGATGTCGAGGTCGACGGGGCCGACGGCGAGGCTGTCCCGATCGGCGTGCCGCCACGAGTATCCGTGGGCGCGGATCGGCAGGCCCATCAGCGCACGCGGCCGGAGGCGAAGGAGCTCAGCGCCCCGGTCTTGGCGATCGCGCGGTAGGCGTACCAGGCGCCGATGCCGGAGATGACGACGCCGGAGATCATCGCGCACACCGCGTAGGCGAGCTGGAAGTCGAACTGCCACTCGGCGTTGTAGAGGATGTTCTCGCTCACGGCCATGAACGCCGCGGCGACGAGTCCGGACAGCGCGGTCACCCACAGGGTGAACTTCCGGTAGCCGAAGGCGGCGAAGACGAGTTCGGCACCGAGGCCCTGGAGGAAGCCCGAGAGCAGCACCGTCGCCCCGAAGTGGGAGCCGAGGACGCCTTCGACGGCGGCGGCGAGGAGTTCGCACAGCAGCGCGGCCCCGGGTTTGCGGATGATCGCCCCGGCGAGCGGTCCGGCGAGCACCCAGAGGCCGGCGATGAGGCCGATCGAGGGCGGGAACGCCTGGAAGGCGAGTTCGATGCCCTTCCAGCTGGCGGCGAGCACCCAGAAGATCAGGCCCACGGCGATGCCGAGGACCGCGGTGACGACGTAGTCGACGACCCGCCACTTCTTCGTCGGCGGGGCCTGGGTGAATGCCGGTGCCGTCGTCGAGCGGGAACCGGGCGTGGTGGTGTTCGGCATAGCGCCTCCTCGTGTCTCAAGGAGGGGTAGAAGAGTCTCGACTTCCTTCGGCGGTGCTAGCCGCATCAGGTTCGAGGGTCTGCAGCGTCATCTGCACTCTCAGCGCCCTTGGCGGCGCTCCCCTGTCGTGTGCGCTCCACTGTACAACACCTGACGATCCCCGGCACCGCGCGTCTGCGGGGCCGGGGATCGTCAGGTGCGGTGGGGGAGGGACTCAGGCCGGGACGACCATGACCGGGCCTTCGGCATGGTGGAGGACCCCGCGGGAGACCGATCCGAGCAGAGCGGACTTCACGGCTCCGCGACCCCGAGTGCCGAGGACGGTCAGCTGCGCGGTCTTCGTCGCCGCCGACAGCAGCACTGCGGCATCGCCGATGAGCGCCGAGGTGGACACCTGGAGTCCGGGGAACTGGCTGCGCAGCTCTTCGGCGTCCTTGTCGAGTTCGGCTTCGATCTGCCGCTGCCGGCGATCGGCGACGTCACCGCCGAGTTCGAGCTCCGGGTACCAGTAGAGCCATTCCTCCCCGGACGGCAGCACTGTGACGATCTCCAGATCGGCGTTGCGCGAAGCGGCCGCCTCGGCGGCGGTGAACATCGCGATCCGCGCGCCCTCGGACCCGTCGACGGCGACGACGACCGGGCCGCTCGTGTCCCCGCGGTGCGCCGAATGGCGGGGGACGACGATCGTCGGGCAGTGGGCGTGCGGTGGCAGGGCCGTCGAGACCGACCCGAGCATGCGGCCCATGAAGCCGCCGCGTCCGCGGGCGCCGACGATGATGACATCGGCGTTGGCGCTGAGGTTGACGAGGACACCGGCGGCGTCACCGGATTCGACGGCGTACGTCACCGGACCGGGATGGTCGGCAAGGAGTTCGGCCGCCTCGGCGAGCGTCTTCTCCGCTGCCCGCATCGCGGCTTCGTCCTCGGGCTCGGACGGGATCGAGGCCATGTTCGGGTAGATCATCAGGGGCATCGTGAAGGCCGTGACGACGGTGAGGGGAACACCGCGGTGCAGCGCCTCGGCGGCGCCGTAGCGCAGGGCAAGGGCTGCGAGCTCGGATCCGTCGAAGCCGACGAGGACGCCGAGGTTGTCGGTGAGTCCGGACTCGGAGGCGCGGGTGTCGGTCGGTCGGGCCTCGGCCGGGTTCGCGGCGGACGAGCGGGAGTCAGCAGTCATGGCAGTCCTTCCATCGGGGCCTGACCAACCCTGACGGGGACGACGGCCCCGAAAACCGTGTGCCGTCCTCGTCGCCCTCAGTGTACCCAAGTGTTTTCTACGCCGTGTAGAAGACCGCGAGGCGGACGGATTCCTCTCGCGTGCGGCGCGTGCCCGCGTCCGGGGTGACGCCGGGGGAGGGGTGCCTCAGACGGCGAAGCCGAGGTAGCTCAGGGCCGAGCGGATGATGTGCTCCTGGCCGTGGGAGAGCTCGGCGACGATGTCGGAGCGCAGCGCCTCGGCGGGGGTGAGCCAGTCGAGGCTGAGCGCATCGGCGCGCGGGGTGCACTCGCCGCGGACCTCCATGACGAAGCACATCGAGATCGCGTGCTGACGCGGGTCGTGGAGGAGCGAGGTGCCCTCGGTGGGGAAGTACTCGGCGATATGGAACGGGGCGATGGCCGGCGGGACGACGGGCAGCGCCATCGGGCCGAGGTCGTTCTCGGCATGACGGAGCAGGGCCTGGCGGATGCTCTCGTGGTAGCGGATGCGTCCGCCGACGACCTCGCGGCCCAGGGTGCCGTCGTCGAGGCGGCGCAGCAGGAGGCCGATCTGCTCGACGTCTCCGGCCTCGCCGACGCGGACCGGAATGGCATTGACATAGGGGATGGGGAGACGGCGGCGAAGCTGGGCGAACTCGTTGTCGTCGAACCAGTTCTCGTCGAAGTCGAGGGCAGTGCGGGTCATATCCCGATTGTGTCACAGTTCACCTCGCCCGGCGGCGGTCGCGGGCCTGCTCCGGCGGTGGTCGAAGGCCTGCTCGGGCAGCGTCGTCACCACTGGGTCGGACCTCCCGGCACAGCCCGCCCACCTCGGCGTTCGCCTGCCGGGTCACCCGGGGTGGTGTCGGGCGTCACCGCTCGGGTAAAGTATCTTGATGTCAAGATAAAACTCTGGCCGGGCCCGCGGACGCAGCAGTGACGTGGCCTACAGTTGAGACAACCACTCCCCAGGCCTGCAGCGGTCGCGACATGGCCAGCGGCGGTCAAGGACGATTGAAGGGATTGCTCATGATTGATCATGAAGTCCGTACCCACAAGAGCTCAGAGAACCTGGCTCGTGAAGACCAGCTCGCCTGGAAGATCGCAGAAGTCGCCTCCGACACCACCCCGGTCGATGCCGACGTCACCGAGATGGTCATCAACCGCGTCATCGACAACGCCGCCGTCGCCGCCGCCTCGGTGAACCGCTCGGCTCCCACCCACGCCCGCGAACAGGCGCAGGCGCACCCGCTGCGCCCCGGCGCCACGATCTTCGGTCTGCCGCTGGGCGACCGCTTCTCCCCGGAATGGGCGGCCTGGGCCAACGGCGTGGCCGTGCGCGAACTCGACTTCCACGACACCTTCCTCGCCGCCGAGTACTCCCACCCCGGCGACAACATCCCGCCGGTCCTCGCCGTCGCCCAGCACATGGGCATCGCCGGTCCCGACCTCATAGGCGGCATCGCCACCGGCTATGAGATCCAGGTCGACCTCGTCAAGGGCATGAGCCTGCACGAGCACAAGATCGACCACGTCGCCCACCTCGGGCCCTCGGCGGCCGCCGGCATCGGCGCGATGCTCCACCTGCCCACCGAGGTGACCTTCCAGGCGATCCAGCAGGCCCTGCACGTGACGACGGCGACCCGCCAGTCGCGCAAGGGCGAGATCTCCTCGTGGAAGGCCCACGCTCCGGCGTTCGCCGGCAAGATGGCCGTCGAAGCCATCGACCGCGCGATGCGCGGCGAGGGTGCGCCCAACCCCATCTACGAAGGCGAGGACGGCTTCATCGCCTGGATCCTCTCCGGCCCCGAGGCCCGCTACACGATCCCGCTGCCGGCCAAGGGCGAGGCCAAGCGCGCGATCCTCGACACGTACACGAAGGAGCACTCCGCCGAATACCAGGCGCAGGCGCTCATTGACCTCGCGCGCAAGCTCGGCGGGGAGATCGAGGATCTCACGAAGATCAAGCGGATCGTCATCCACACCTCCCACCACACCCACAACGTCATCGGCACCGGCGCCAACGATCCGCAGAAGATGGATCCGCAGGCCAGCCGTGAGACCCTCGACCACTCGATCATGTACATCTTCGCCGTCGCGCTCGAGGACCGCGGCTGGCACCACGAGGACTCCTACACGCCTGAGCGCGCCGCGCGCCCGGAGACGGTGAAGCTCTGGCACAAGATCGAGACGACCGAGGATCCCGAGTGGACCCGCCGCTACCACTCGACGGATCCGAACGAGAAGGCCTTCGGCGGTCGCGTGGAGATCGAGTTCGAGGACGGCTCGACGCTGACCGACGAGATCGCCGTCGCCGACGCGCACCCGCTCGGCGCCCGCCCGTTCGTCCGTGAGAACTACGTCGAGAAGTTCCGCACCCTCTCCGAGGGCATCCTCACCGACACCGAGCAGACCCGCTTCCTCGACCTCGCCGAGAACCTCGAGAACCTCGACGCCGCCGGCGTCGGACAGCTGAGCTTCACCGTCGAGGGCCTCACCCACAGCGGATCGAAGGGAATCTTCTGATGCTCGGCGCCACCGCCACTCCGGCCGAGCGCCGGAAGCAGTTCCGCGACCTCCTCGCCGGCAGCGAGATCGTCCAGTTCCCCGGCGCGATCAACCCGCTCAACGCCCAGATCATCGAGCAGACCGGGTTCGAGGGCGTCTACATCTCCGGGGGTGCGTTCTCCGCGGCGATGGGACTGCCCGACATCGGACTGACCACACTCACCGAGGTGGCCGACCACGGTCGGGCGATCGCGCGGGTGACGAACCTGCCGACGTTCATCGACGCCGACACCGGGTGGGGCGAGGCAATGAACGTCGCCCGCACCGTCCAGGAGTTCGAGGACGCCGGCCTCTCCGGCATGCATCTCGAGGATCAGGTCAACCCGAAGCGGTGCGGCCACCTCGACGGCAAGGAGGTCGTCACCACGGCCGAGATGAACCAGCGCATCGCCGCCGCGGTCCGGGGCCGCCGGGACGAGAACTTCGTCATCTGCGCCCGCACCGACTCCCGCGCCGGCGAGGGACTCGACCGGGCGATCGACCGGGCGAAGGCCTACGCCGATGCCGGCGCCGACATGATCTTCCCCGAGGCCATGCGGGACCTCAGCGAATTCGAGCGCTTCGCCGCGAGCGTCGACGTGCCGATCCTGGCGAACATGACGGAGTTCGGCAAGAGCGAGCTCTTCACGACCCAGCAGCTCGCCGACGTCGGGGTGAAGATGGTGATCTACCCGGTCACGACCCTGCGTCTGGCCATGGGTGCGATCAAGTCGGGGCTGCAGACGATTCGGGACGAGGGGACTCAGGTCAGCCTCGTCGAGCGGATGCAGACCCGCGCGGACCTCTACGACACCATCGACTACGCCGCGTACAACGAATTCGACTCGGCCGTATTCAACTTCTCACAGGAGGGTCACCAGTGACCGAAGAAATCAAGAAGGGACTCGCCGGCGTCGTCGTCGACACCACCGCGGTCTCGAAGGTAGTCCAGGAAACGAACTCGCTCACCTACCGGGGCTACCCGGTGCAGGAGCTGGCGGCCAAGCGCAACTTCGAGGATGTCGCCTACCTGATCTGGAACGGCGAACTGCCCACCGAGGAGCAGCTGGCGGAGTTCAAGGCCCGCGAGCACGCCCAGCGTGAGATCTCGCCCGAGCTCGTCGACATCATCCTCGGCCTGCCCAAGGACGCCCACCCCATGCACGTCGTCCAGACCGCGGTCGCCTACCTCGGCGCCGTCGACCCGGACGCGGACTCGGAGGGGGAAGAAGCCAATCTCGCGAAGGCCGAGCGCCTCTACGCGCAGCTGCCGACGATCGTCGCGATCGACCACCGGCGCCGGCACGGCCTCGACCCGGTCGCCCCGACCACTGACCTCGACTATGCCGCGAACTTCTTCAAGATGGTCTTCGACGAGATGCCCGCCGAGGAGGTCGTGCGCAGCTTCGACATCTCGATGATCCTCTACGCCGAGCACTCGTTCAACGCCTCGACGTTCACCGCCCGCGTCATCACCTCGACGACCTCCGACCTCTACTCCGCGGTCGCCGGAGCCGTCGGGGCGCTCAAGGGACCGCTGCACGGCGGGGCGAACGAAGCGGTCATGGCGATGCTCGAAGAGGTCGGCTCCGCCGACCGGGCGTCGGCGTGGATCGACGATGCGCTGGCGCGCAAGGCGAAGATCATGGGCTTCGGCCACCGCGTCTACAAGAACGGCGACTCGCGCGTGCCGACGATGCGCAAGGCGTTCGAGGAGATGGCGGCGGTCAAGGGCGCGAACGATCTGCTCGACCTCTACAACACGTTCGAAGAGGACTTCGTCTCCCGCAAGGGCATCTACCCCAACCTCGACTACCCCTCGGGGCCGGCGTACCACCTCATGGGCTTCGACACCGATCAGTTCACGCCGATCTTCGTCATGTCCCGCATCACCGGGTGGACGGCGCACATCCTCGAGCAGCAGGCGAACAACGCCCTCATCCGTCCGCTGAGCGCGTACGACGGCGAGCCGCAGCGCGAAGTCCCCGACGCCAGGGGCTGAGCATGAGCGCGGACGAGCCCTATCGTCCGACCGCACTCGAGGGTTTCGACTTCACCGTCACCGGTGGGGTCGGAACCCTCGTTCTGACTCGGACGGACAAGCGCAATGCGCTCTCGCGCGCGATGTGGCGGGCCCTGCCGGAGATCATCGCCGGGGTCGACGCCGATGACTCGATCGGCGCGCTCATCATCACCGGCGCCGGTGGTCACTTCTCCGCGGGCTCCGACATCGCCGACCTCGACGTGCCCATCGCCGATTTCTGGCAGCTCAACTCCGCCGCCGAAGCGGCGGTGGCGGGCTCCCGGACCGTGACGATCGCGGCGATCGAAGGCAACTGCGTGGGCGGGGGCACGGAGATCGCCGCGGCCTGCGACATCCGCATCGCCGCCCCCGGGTCGAAGTACGGGGTGACCGCGGCCAAGCTCGGCCTCGTCTACCCGCCCGGCCCCACCGAGAGTCTCGCCCGGGTCCTCGGGGACGCGTGGGCCAGGTATCTGCTGCTCACCGCCTCGATCGTCGACTTCGACCAGATGCACCGGCTCGGGTTCTTCCATGAGGTCGCCGAGGCGCCGCTGCGTGCCGCACAGGCGCTGGGGGAGCGGGTCGCCGGTCTCTCCCGGCTCAGTCAGCTCGGGGCGAAGTCCGTCCTCGGCGGCACGCTCTCCGACGACGTCGCGCCGCCTCGGTGGCTCGATGAGGCGTACCGGGCGGAGATCGCGCGCGGACAGGAGGCGTTCTTCGCCAAGCGGACACCCGAGTTCGGGTTCGGCGTCGGCGACTGGCAGGACTGAGGGCGCAGCCGCCGCGGGAGGTCAGTGCAGGCTGATCTGCGGGATACACTGAGCCAATGCGCCTCGCAGTCCTCGATATCGGTTCCAACAGCGTCCACCTCCTCGTCGTCGACGCTCATGTCGGGGCACCCCCGCTGCCGGCGACCTCGCACAAGGAGGTCCTGCGGCTCGCCGAATACCTCCGGCCCGACGGGTCGATCGACGAGGCCGGTCAGCAGCGGCTGCGGGACTTCGTCGCCGAGGCGGTCGAGATCGCCGAGGATCAGGGGGCCGAGCAGATCCTCGCGTTCGCCACCTCGGCGGTCCGCGACGCCCCCAACGGGGAGGCGCTCATCGCCTCGATCAGCGACCAGCTCGGGGTCACCCTCAACGTCATGTCCGGCAGGGACGAGGCACGCGTGACGTTCCTCGCCGCCCGCCGCTGGTTCGGGTGGTCGGCCGGCAAGATCCTCCTCCTCGACATCGGCGGCGGTTCGCTCGAGATCGCGGCCGGTCAGGACGAGTACCCGCAGGCGGCCGTGTCCGTGCCGCTCGGCGCCGGACGCACGTACGCCGACTTCATCCCCGACCCGATCCCGACGCCCGAGGACATCCACCGGCTGCGGAAGTACGCGCGCTCCCAGATCGGCCGGATCGCCGGAGACATCAACCGCGTCGGCACCCCCGACCACGTCGTCGGGTCCTCGAAGACGTTCCGCTCGCTCGCCCGGATCGCCGGCGCGGCCCCGAGCGGCGACGGCATCTACGTGCCCCGCAAGCTCTTCCGCCGCGACCTGCCCGGCATCATCGACACCCTCTCCAGCCGCACCCCCGAGCAGCGGGCGACGCTGCCCGGCGTCTCCGAGGCCCGTGCCGGCCAGGTGCTCGCCGGGGCCATCGTCGCCGAGGCGGCCTTCACGATCTTCGACGTCTCCGTCATGAGCATCTCCCCGTGGGCGCTGCGCGAGGGCATCATCATGCGCAAACTCGACTTGCTGGATTCGGCGGAGGCCACCTCGGCGATGCGCGCAGCCGCGGATTAGGTCACGGTTCGACTCCGGCTTTCGACAATGGCCGGAATCACCCTCTCTGCGGTTCCCATTTGTCTCCGCCGCCTGCTAGCTTGAGATTACCGGCCGGTCACCTCGGCCGTATCTCGAACGGGGCCTCGCGCCCCGAATCCTGGAGGCAAGACGGCAATGCGAAACGGCGAGCTATCCCCCTCGTTCCGTGAAGAGTCCCTGTCCGCGATGGCAGCCACGACGCCCGAGGATCCGCTCGACGTCTTCGTCGTCGGCGGCGGGGTCACCGGGGCCGGCGCCGCCTTCGACGCGGCCACCCGCGGACTCAAGGTCGGCGTCGTCGACGCCCACGACTGGGCCTCGGGCACGTCCTCCCGCTCGTCGAAGCTCATGCACGGCGGTCTGCGCTACCTCGAGATGCTCGACTTCAAACTCGTCGCCGAGGCGCTCAAGGAACGCGACCTGCTGCTCACGCACACCGCGCCCCACCTCGTCGAACCCGTCGCCTTCGTCTTCCCGTTCGAGCACCGCCTCATCGACCGGGCCTTCATCGGCTCCGGTGTCCTCCTCTACGACACGATGGCGACCCGGCCCGGCCGCAAACGCGCCGTGCCCATGCACCGCCACCTGGGCAAGAAGACGCTGAGCGCGCACTTCCCGGGCCTCGCCGACGACGCCGCGGTGGGAGCGCTCGAGTACTACGACGCGAAGGTCGACGACGCCCGCTTCGTCATGACCCTCGTGCGCTCGGCGGCGAGCTTCGGGGCCGCGGCGGCCAACCACGTCTCCGTCATCGACTACCTCCACGACGGCGACCGCGTCATCGGCGTGCGCGCCCGCGACGGCATCTCCGGCCGCGAATTCGACGTCTACGCCCGCCGCACCATCCTCGCCGGGGGAGTGTGGACCGAACAGCAGCAGGACCTCGCGAAGGCCGACGCCGGGCTCAAGGTGCTCGCCTCGAAGGGCGTCCACATCACCGTCGACCAGGACAAGATCAAGGCCGACCCGGACACCGGCATCATCTCGAAGACGGAGAAGTCCGTCCTCTTCGTCATCCCCTGGGACGGCTACTGGGTCATCGGCACCACCGACACCCCGTGGAAGGAGGACGTCGCAGCCCCCGTGGCGACGTCCGACGACATCGACTACCTCCTCGAACACGCCAACGCGATCCTCGAGAACAAGCTCACCCGTGACGACGTCATCGGCGTGTACTCGGGTCTGCGTCCGCTCCTGCAACCGGTGCAGAAGGACGGCGAGGCCTCGACGAAGGTCTCCCGCGAGCATACCGTCATGGAGGTCGAGCCCGGGCTCTCGGCGATCGCCGGCGGCAAATTCACGACTTACCGGGTGATGGCCGAGGACGTCGTCGACTTCGCCCTCGGCGAGGACGCGAAGGACCGGACGTCCCTGACCGAATCCGTGCCGCTCATCGGCGCCCAGGGCGTCGGTGCGGTGCGCCGCGGCCAGGCGAGCATCGCCGAGCGCTACGGCTGGGACGAGACCCGGGTCAAGCGGCTCATCCGCCGCTACGGCACCCTGGTCGAAGACCTCCTCGACCTCATCGACGACAACCCCGAACTCGGGCAGCCGCTGCCGGGAGCCGACCGCTACCTCGGCGCCGAAGCCCACTACGCCGCCACCTGCGAAGGCGTCGTCCACCTCGACGACGTCCTCGAACGTCGGATGCGGCTCAACTACGAGGTCCGCGACCGGGGGCGGGCCGCCGCCGCACCGGTGGCCGAGATCGTCGCCGCGGTCCTCGGCTGGGACGCCGACCGGGTCGCGGCCGAGATCGCCGCCTTCAACGCCCACGTCGACGCCCAGGTCGCCGCCGAATCGACGCACGACGACGCCGCGGCCGCAGCGCTGGTCGAAGCCAGCTGGGGGACCCGCTAGCCCGTTCCATCCCCATCTCAACAAAGGAGTTCACACACCATGGGACAGATAGGCACAATCCTCCTCCATGAGACGGCGGGCACGGCCATGCTGCTGCTGCTCGGCGTCGGTGTCGTCGCCAACGCCATCCTCGCGAAGACGAAGGGCAACGGCGGCGGCTGGCTGATGATCTCGTTCGGCTGGGGCCTCGCGGTCTTCGCCGGCGTCTACGTCGCCTACAAGTCCGGCGCGCACCTCAACCCGGCAGTGACGCTGGGCATCCTCGCCAGCGGCGC
Organism: Brevibacterium sp. 2SA; assembly: GCF_005502845.1. Classification (NCBI taxonomy): domain Bacteria; kingdom Bacillati; phylum Actinomycetota; class Actinomycetes; order Micrococcales; family Brevibacteriaceae; genus Brevibacterium; species Brevibacterium sp. 2SA. Next base: position 18,167 of record NZ_SCMW01000016.1, read on the forward strand.
CGATCAGTACGCCCCGGGCATCGACATCACGGTCGGCACGACGTTCGCGTACCTCATCGCACAGCTCGTCGGCGCCACCATCGGTGCGATCCTCGCCTGGCTCGTCTACAAGAAGCACTACGACGCAGAAGGCGAACCGGGCAATATCCTCGGCACCTTCTCCACCGGCCCCGAGGTCCGCAGCTACGGCTGGAACGTCCTCGCCGAGGTGATCGGCACCTTCGTCCTCGTCTTCATCATCCTCCTCTTCGGCGGCACACCGAGCGGCCTGGGACCCCTCGCCGTGGCCCTCGTCGTCGTCGTCATCGGCGCCTCCCTCGGCGGTCCCACCGGCTACGCGATCAACCCCGCCCGCGACCTCGGACCGCGCATCGCGCACACGATCCTGCCGATCCCGAACAAGGGCAGCTCCGACTGGAGCTACGCGTGGGTGCCGATCGTCGGCCCCATCCTCGGCGGTGTCATCGCGGGCCTCGTCTCCCAGGCTTTCATCTGAAGCCGTGCCCAACCGCGCCAGGCCGTGACATGCTAGAGGGCAACTGGTGCACCCACCCACTCAAGAACGGTGCCCACCGGCACTGATCGGACACAGGAGTCTCCATGAGCCAGGACAAGTACATCCTCGCGATCGACCAGGGAACCACCTCGTCCCGGGCGATCGTCTTCAACCACGACGGGCAGATCGTCTCGAGCGGCCAGCTCGAGCACGAGCAGATCTTCCCCCGCGCGGGCTGGGTCGAGCACGACCCGAAAGAGATCATCCGCAACACCACCGAGGCGATCGGCCAGGCGCTCTCGCGGGCCAACATCAACCGCCACCAGCTCGAAGGCGTCGGCATCACCAACCAGCGTGAGACGACCCTGGTGTGGAACAAGAACACCGGCGAGCCCGTCTACAACGCGATCGTCTGGCAGGACACGCGCACCCAGAAGATCGCCGATGAACTCGGCGGTGAGGAGGGTGCCGACAAGTACAAGGACCGCGTGGGCCTGCCGCTCGCGACGTACTTCGCGGGACCGAAGGCGAAGTGGATCCTCGACAACGTCGACGGCGCCCGGGAGGCCGCCGAGGCCGGTGACCTCCTCTTCGGCACGATGGACACGTGGGTGCTGTGGAACCTCACCGGCGGAGTCAACGGCGGCGTCCACGTCACCGACGTCACGAACGCCTCGCGGACGATGCTGATGAACATCGACACCCTCGACTGGAATGCCGACATCGCCGCGGACATGGGCATCCCGCTGTCGATGCTGCCGGAGATCAAGTCGTGCTCGGAGATCTACGGCTACGGCGCGAAGAACACCCTGCTCATCGACACCCCGATCTGCGGCATCCTCGGAGACCAGCAGGCGGCGACGTTCGGGCAGGCCTGCTTCGAGAAGGGGCAGGCGAAGAACACGTACGGCACCGGCAACTTCATGCTCATCAACACCGGCACCGAGCCGGTGGCGAGCAAGAACGGCCTGCTCACGACCGTGGCCTACAAGATCGGCGAGGACGACGCCGTCTACGCCCTCGAGGGATCGGTGGCCGTGACTGGTTCGCTCGTCCAGTGGATCCGCGACAACCTCGGACTCATCAAGGACGCCCCCGAGGTCGAGGTGCTCGCGAAGCAGGTCGAGGACAACGGCGGCTGCTACATCGTGCCCGCGTTCTCCGGTCTCTTCGCCCCGCACTGGGAATCCGACGCCCGCGGCGTCATCGTCGGCCTCACCCGGTACGTCAACAAGAACCACATCGCCCGGGCCGCGCTCGAGTCGGTGGCGTTCCAGTCCCGTGAGGTCCTCGATGCGATGAACCTCGATTCCGGGGTCGAGCTCACCGAGCTCAAGGTCGACGGCGGCATGGTCGCGAACGAGACGCTCATGCAGTTCCAGGCCGACCTCCTCGGCGTGCCCGTCATCCGTCCCGAGGTCATCGAGACCACGGCGCTGGGAGCCGCCTACGCGGCGGGCATCGCCGTGAAGTTCTGGAACGGCGAGGAGGACGTGAAGAAGAACTGGCACGAGGACAAGCGCTGGGTGCCGGAGATGGACGACGAGACCGTCGCCCGCGTCTACCGCCTGTGGAACAAGGCCGTCGACAAGTCGAAGGGCTGGGTCGACGAGGACGTCGAAGAGCTCTACGGCTGACTCAGTCGCCTGTCGGGCGCTCAGCCACCCTGCGCCGGGTGGCTGAGCGCCCTTCGCGTTGCTGAGCCACGATGGTCGGGCTCAGAGGTCGGCGATGAAGACCCGTTCGGGGATCGGGGGAGCGTCGTAGGTGTGCGTGATGTCCGTGCGCTGCCAGCCCTGCTTGGCGTAGAAGCGCATGGCCCGGTCATTGCCCTCGGCGACCATGAGGTAGGCCCGGACGCAGCCGTCAGCCCGCAGCTCGTCCTCGAGTCGGCGGAAGAGCACCGCGGCGACCCCGGTGCCGAAGGCCGCCGGGTCGAGATTGATGTGGGCGAGCTGGCCGAGGCCTTCGGTGCTCGGGAGCCGATCGAGCACCTCGGCGGGGTCACGCGGCGCACTGACACCGCCGAACCCGAGGACCCGCCCCGCGACGTCGACGACGAAGTTCCGGACGCGGTTGTCGGGCGTGCTCAGCGCCCGCACCCAGTTCGCCGCGAAATCGTCCGGATCGAGCCCGGCGAGGAAGTCCGCTGACATGATCCCCGGATAGGCGGCGCGCCATGCGGCGACGTGGATCTCGCCGAGGCGGGGCGCATCGTCGAGATGCGCCGGGCGCACGATCGGTTCGCTCATGCGCTCACCCTAGTCGAACGGCGGGACGCGGACGAAGAAGGGCGCAACCGACTGTGAGGGAAACCGGAGCCGCAGCCGCGACAATGAGGACTAGACTGACGAGAGTGAGCAGGGCGAAGAAGACGAAATCGGGGCGCAAGGTCCTCACCGCGAAGAACTCTGCGCGGTCGAACTCTCGGCGGCACCGGGAGTACTTCGCGACGAACGCCGTCTACGACCACGACACCCACCACGTCTCCGACCACCCCATCCGGGTCGGCCTCTCGTCGTCCTCGGTCTCCCCGATGACGGTCGAGGAGACGTTCGCGCAGGCCGCTGCGATCGGCTACGACGGGGTCGAGATCATGGTCACCCACAACGCCGAGACCCGCGACGTCGATCTCATCAACGGCCTCGCCGCCGACACCGGGCTCGAGGTGATGTCGCTCCACGCCCCCACCCTGCTCTTCCTCCCGCGCGTGCTCCACAAGGACCACTGGGAGAAGCTGCGGATCACGGCGAACCTCGCCCGTGAGGTCGGCGCGACCACCGTCGTCCTCCACCCGCCGTTCCGCTGGCAGGGTGCCTATGCCCGCGGCTTCGTCGACGGCGTCCGCAAGGTCAGTGAGGAGACCGGAGTCGTCCTCGCCGTGGAGAACATGTACCCGTGGCGGGCCGGGGTTCGCGAGATCCTCGTCTACTACCCCGACTGGAACCCCCTCGACGAGGACTACGACGCTCTGACCTTCGACTTCTCCCATGCCTCGACGGCGGGCATGAACGCGCTCGACACCGTCGCCGAGATCTTCCCCCGCCTGCGCCACGTCCACCTCACCGACGGATCGGGATCGCTCAAGGACGAGCACCTCGTGCCCGGCGCCGGGACGATGCCCGTGGCCGAGACGCTCCAGTACCTCGCAAAGCACAACTGGTCCGGCGACGTCGTCCTCGAGGTCAACACCCGATTCGTCGCGAAGAAGTCGACGCGTGAGCAGATGCTCGCCGATTCGCTCGCTTTCGCCCGGCAGCACCTCGGCCTCAACGGGGCGAACGGGAAGAACCCGGCGGGCCCGACCGGCTCGGGGTCGGACTCAGCCCCCACCTCGGTGCCGGACTCTGCCGACGGCCACGTCCGCGAAGACGCCCGCTGACTCCTGCGGTTCTCCCTGCCGGGACCGTGCCCGGTACGATACTCAGCGGCACGAATGCCCGCACCAGCACCGCACGAAAGGCAGGTCCTCATGACCACGATCGCATCCATCGGCACGGGAAACATGGGCACGGCGCTCATCACCGGGATCCTCACCGCGGACCCGAGCATCGAGGTGCGGGCGACGACGCAGACGGCCGCCTCGGCGCAGACGCTCGCTGCGGCCCTGCCGGACGCTGTGGTCACCTCGGTCGAGGAGAACCCCGAGGCCAACCGGGATGCGGTCGCCGGCGCGGACTTCGTCTTCCTCGGCGTCAAGCCGTGGATGATGGCCGAGACCCTGCGTGAGCTCGCCCCCGCCCTCTCCTCGGACTCGGTGCTCGTGTCGATGGCCGCGGGCGTGGCCGCCGCCGACCTTGAGAAGCTCGCCCCGGGCAGCCCGATCGTGCGGATCATGCCGAACACTCCGAGCTCGATCGGGCACGGGGTCATCGCGCTCGCCCCTGCCCCCGGCGTCGACCCGACGGCCACGGCCACCCTGCGCACGCTGCTGTCGGGCGCGGGTCTCGTCGTGCCGCTGGCAGAAGCGGAAATCCCCGCGATGACCGGGATCTCCGGGTCCGGCGTCGCGTACTTCTTCCTTCTCGCCGAGGCGATGATCGAGGCCGGGGTCACGCTCGGACTCACCGCGGAGACGGCAGCGAAGATGGTCGTCGCCACCGCCGACGGCGCCGGACGGCTGCTTGCCGACAACCCGGACCCTGCCGCCCTGCGTCAGGCCGTGAGCAGCAAGGGCGGGACGACGCTCGCGGCGCTGACCACGTTCATCGACGCCGGGGTCTTCGACATCACCGAGGCGGCCGTGACCGCCGCCGCGGACCGGTCGCTCGAGATGGAGCGGGAGAACGCCGAGGCGATCGACGGCTGAAGCGCAGCGCACCGTTACGGCAGCGCACACTTACGGCAGCGCGCCTGCCGAGCGGGCGATCGACACCGCCTCGTGCCGGCTACGGGCTGAGAGCTTGACCATCGCCGTGTTGAGATAGGACTTCACGGTCGATTCGCGCAGGCCGAGCGCCTCGGCGATCCGCGCATTCGACCACCCGAGGGCGACGTGGGAGAGGATGTCGGTCTCCCGCGGGGCCAGCGTCACCGCGGGGGCCGGCGGCGGGGCGGACTCCGGACTGTGGCCGGAGAGGATGTCGGCCAGCCGGGCCTCGATCGTCGTCAGCCGCTCCCGCGTCACCTCGTCGGAGACATCCGAGCGGATCGCCCGCAACTCGGCGAACGTATGGCGCAGAGCCTCCCGGCTCGAGGCGTCGAGGTCGGCATACGGCGCCGGCGCGGGAGTCGCCGGGACGGCCGGTTCGGCGCGGAGCGTCCCATGGCCGATGCGCCCGAGGTCGACGGACAGCTGGCGCACCCGACGGACGAGGTCCCCGGTCTGCGGAGCCGCCTTGGCGAAGGCCTTGCGGTGTCCGCAGTAGACCATGCCCGTCACCTCACCGCCGAGCAGGGTCGGCACGGCGATGAGGACCTGGATGCCCTCGCCGAGGATGACCTCGTCGTAATGGTGGGTGATGAACGGATCGATCTCGTAGTCGCGGGTCAGCTGCGGTGTGCCCTCGGTCAGGGCACGTCCGCCGAGCCCCCGACCGGTGCTGACGATGAGCGAGGCGAGGCCGTTCTCGCCCGCCCCGGCGACCGCTTCGACGGTGACGGCGCCCTCCTCGACGAGCCCGCCGAACACGACGTCGCCGGTGCCGTTCGCGTGGAGGGAGTCGACCGCCTCGGCGAAGAGACGGCGGGATTCGGATCTGCGCGCCCGAGCTTCCTTGGCCATGACGTTCATGGGAATAAGCTACCAACTTTCGGTGGTATTACCCAGGACCGAGCGGACGATAGGTTGGCGATGTGTGATTCAGACCACTGACGCTCGAACCACATCTGAAATGGAGAAACGATGTCCGATCCGACGCCGACTCGGGTGGATTTCCTCGCTGAAGAGGAGAACCCCGAATTCAAGGCCCTCAAGCGCAAACGATTCTCAGTGGTGATCCCGCTGTCGATCGCCTTCCTCGCGTGGTATTTCCTCTACGTCATCCTCAGCACGTACGCGCACGACTTCATGTCGACGAAGGTGATCGGGGAGATCAACATCGGACTCGTGCTCGGTCTGCTGCAGTTCGTCACGACCTTCGCGATCACGATGTTCTACGTCTCGTTCGCCAACAACAAGCTCGACCCACCGGCCGCTGCGATCCGTGAGCGCCTCGAGCAGGAATCGGAAGGAGCGACCCGATGATCGACTTCCTCGCCCAAGCGACCACCGAGGTGGAGAACAACCCCGTCCTCAACATCACGATCTTCGCCGCGTTCGTCGCGGTCACGCTCTTCATCGTGCTGCGGGCCAGCCGCAACAACAAGACCGCCTCGGACTACTACGCCGGCGGCCGATCCTTCAGCGGCCCGCAGAACGGCTTCGCGATCTCCGGGGACTACCTCTCGGCGGCGTCGTTCCTCGGCATCTGCGGGGCGATCGCCGTCAACGGCTACGACGGGTTCCTCTACTCGATCGGCTTCCTCGTCGCGTGGCTCGTCGCCCTCCTCCTCGTCGCCGAGCTCATGCGCAACACCGGCAAGTTCACGATGGCCGACGTGCTCTCGTTCCGCCTCAAGCAGCGCCCGGTGCGGATGGCCGCGGCGATCTCGACCCTCGCCGTGTGCTTCTTCTACCTGCTCGCGCAGATGGCCGGCGCCGGCGGACTCGTCTCCCTGCTCATGGGCATCGACGGGAAGCTCGGACAGTCCCTCGTCATCGCCGTCGTCGGCGCGCTGATGATCCTCTACGTCCTCGTCGGCGGCATGAAGGGCACGACGTGGGTGCAGATCGTCAAGGCGGTCCTCCTCATCGCCGGTGCCGGAGCGATGACGATCTGGGTGCTCGCGCTCAACGGGTTCAACCTCTCGACGCTGCTGTCGAACGCCGTCGACAATGCCGCGGCCGGCGTGGGGGAGGGGATCCTCAACCCCGGGCTGCAGTACGGGGCGAACCCGCTCGACTTCATCTCGCTCGCGCTCGCCCTCGTCCTCGGCACCGCGGGTCTGCCGCACGTGCTCATGCGCTTCTACACCGTGCCCACCGCGAAGGAGGCCCGCCGGTCCGTGGTCTGGGCGATCTGGCTCATCGGTGCGTTCTACCTCTTCACGCTCGTCCTCGGCTACGGGGCAGCGGCCCTCGTCGGCGCCGATGCGATCCAGAACGCACCCGGCGGCGTGAACTCCGCCGCACCGCTGCTCGCCCTCCAGCTCGGCGGACCCCTGCTCATGGGCTTCATCTCCGCGGTGGCCTTCGCGACGATCCTCGCCGTCGTCGCCGGTCTCGCGATCACCGCTGCGGCCTCGTTCGCCCATGACATCTACGCGAGCGTCATCAAGAAGGGCAAGGTCGAGGACCCCGACGCCGAGGTGAAGATCGCCCGCCGCACCGTCGTCGTCATCGGCGCGGTCGCCATCCTCGGCGGCATCGGGGTGCAGGGGCAGAACATCGCGTTCCTCGTCGCCCTCGCCTTCGCCGTGGCCGCAAGTGCGAACCTGCCGACGATCATCTACTCGCTGTTCTGGCGTCGGTTCACCACCCGCGGTGCCGTGTGGTCGATCTACGGCGGGCTCGGTTCGGCGATCATCCTCATCGCATTCTCGCCCGTCGTCTCCGGGTCCGAGACCGCGATGATCCCGGGCGCCGACTTCGCGATCTTCCCCCTGTCGAATCCCGGCATCATCTCGATCCCGCTCGGGTTCATCCTCGGATGGCTCGGCTCGATCACCGACAAGACAGTGGAGAGTCCGGAGCTGGCAGCGGAGATGGACGTCCGCGCCCACACCGGGTTCGGCGCCGAGGCGGCCGTCGAGCACTGACGGTCCCTCCGCTGGGCGCGTGGTCAGTCCGGAACGCAGTGCGCCGCCCCACAACTGGGGCGGCGCACGTGCATGAGCGGGGGTTGGACTCGACGCTGCGTGGGGTCAGTGATTGCCGAGCCCGTTGAGAATGAGCTCGCCGAGCTGGGAGAACGCGTGCCCGGTCTCCGCATCAGACCCTGACTGCAATCGTCCAGATTGGATGCCCTCGATCGCCCAGGCGATGAGGTGTCCGGCGAAGTGCGGATCGATCTCCCTGAAGCGGCCGCTGCGAACACCTTCCTCGATGATCTCTCGCACTCGCCCTGCCGCTGCTGCCGAGTTGAGTTCGTAGATCTCGGAAGTCGGCTGGAAACTCACCATGTCGCGGTAGAACGCGGCTGATTGCGTCGACATCGCCGCTCCGACGCACTTGAGATAGACCGCGATGCGCTCGGCCGGGTCACTGACGCCGCGAATCCTGTCCTCGATCTCAGTCGTCGCGTTCTTGAAGAATCGTCGAGTCACTGTGAGAACGAGCTGTTCTTTGGTCGGGGCGAGGGCGTACAGCGTGGATTTAGAGCACTGCAGACGTCGAGTCAGCTCGTCAACGCTCATCGAGGTGAACCCCTCGGCGAGGAAGAGCTTGCTCACGCTCTCCAGCAGGTCATCGCGACGGGACGAGTCGACCGTGCGGCGACGGGCCGTGCGCACGCCTGACGAAGCTCGCGGATGGCTCATCACACCAGTATCACATGCCGTGGGAGCGCCCCTGCACGCAGTGGACCCGAAGTGGAAGTCTCCATTGAGGAAACGTGTAAGGGTACGTTAGTATCATGAAACGTACCCACAACGAACTGCCGAGGAGCTCCAGTGATCACCGACAATGACGTCCTGACCGCACGTGTGCAGGAGATCAATGCAGAATTCGACGATCCGGTCCTGACGGCCGCGTGGCAGATGTGCGATCGCCACGCCCCGCAGTCCGTGGCCTTCACCGTCGTCGACGACGACCTCGTCGGCACAGACCTGACCTATGGGGAGCTGGCCGAGCGGTCACGGCGAATAGCCTCGGTGCTCGCGGATCACGGGGTGGTGCCTGGTTCGCGAGTGGCGAGTCTGATGGGGAAGAGTGCGGATCTTCCCGCGGTGATGCTCGCGATCTGGCGCCTCGGAGCGGTCTACGTCCCGCTCTTCACCGCTTTCGCCTCCGGCGCCGTCTCCGACAGACTGACACGCGCCGAAGCGGTCGTCGTGATCACCGACACGGCCCAGCGGAACAAAGTGCCCGACGGAGGGTGGGTGACGATCGTCGCCGGCGAATGCGACGCATCCGATGGCGCGCTTGTACTCGACGAACTTCTGGACACGGCTGAGGCGCATGCGGATGACGGTCCCGGCGGTCCGCACACGCCGATCGTGCACATGTTCACATCGGGTACGACAGGAAAGCCGAAATCAGTCGTCCATCCCAAATCCTATGCCGCCGGGTGGCAGGGATATCTCGAGTTCGCCCTCGACGCGCATGGCCGTGACCGAGTCCTCTGGTGCGGGGCGGATCCGGGGTGGGCATACGGGCTCTACTGTTCGATCATCGCGCCGCTGATCGCCGGTGTTCGGAGTCTGATGACGGTCGGCCCATTCGACCCTGCGAAGACGTGGGAGGTCTTGGCGGAATTCGGTGTCACGGACTTCGCCACCGCGCCGACCGCCTTGCGGGCGATGCGGATGTCCGATGCCGCGCGACCTCTGCCGCTGCTGCGTCGAGTGTCGAGTGCCGGCGAGCCGCTCACACCTGAGGTATTCGAGTGGACCAGGTCTCTGGGCGCTCCGGTCCACGATCATTTCGGGCAGACGGAACTCGGAATGTGCGCCGGCTTCGCACACCATCCCGCTCTCGCCGTCGATCCTGTGCCTGCCTCGATGGGGCGCAGCCTCCCTGGGTGGTCGCTGACTGTGCTCGGGCTCGATGACGAGGCGCCCGCTGAGGTCGGGGAGACGGGACGTCTGGCGGTCGTCGTCGACTCGAGCGCGTTCTTCTCGTTCACCGGATACGGGGTCGACCGCGATGTCCATTCCGATCGGTTCTCGACCGACGGGAGCCACTATCTCACTGGTGACCTCGCACGGATCGATGACAGGGGTTTGCTCCATTTCTCCTCTCGGGATGACGACGTCATCCTCATGGCCGGATATCGCATCGGACCGTTCGAAGTGGAGCCCGCGCTGCTCTCCCACGAAGCAGTCCTCGAAGCCGCCGTTGTCGCGTCCCCCGATGAAGTTCGCGGGGAGGTTGCGCACGCGTTCATCGTTCTCCAGCCGGGTTACTCTGCCGAGGCACAGCTGGTCAGAGATCTTCAGCTCTGGGTCAAGGCCGAATATGCCGCGCACGCATACCCTCGGCGGATCGATTTCATCGACGCTCTTCCGAAGACGGAGAGCGGCAAGGTCAAGCGGGCGGCACTCCGGGAGCGCCTGCGAGACGACGATAGGTCAGATCTTACTGCGAAGAACCAGGAGGAGCAGTGACCGACCTCATCATTGAGCGGCTCGGGCGAACAGAGGTCTGGGAACTCAACCGACCCCGATCGCGCAACGCGCTCACTCCCGCACTTGTCAGCGATCTCGCAGCCGCTCTCGGCACGGCCGAAACGTCGGGCACCCGCGTCGTCGTCATCTCAGGCAGGGGACCGAGTTTCTGCGCGGGTGCGGATCTGGGGCACCTGCTCAGGTGCGCCGAGACCGGCGCATCGCCACGACCCTTCCTCCGTTCGATCTGCGACCTCACGCTGGCGATGGAGACGAGCCCGGTGGTCTTCGTCGCAGCCGTCCACGGTCATGCCGTTGCCGGGGGATTCGAGGCAGCGCTGGCCTGCGACATGGTGTTCGCCGCAACCGGCACCCTCATCGGCGACGGTCATGTGAAGCGCGACCTCGTGCCCGGAGGTGGGTCCAGTGTGCGCATGGAGAACCGTCTCGGTTGGGGAAGAGCGCGAATGCTTGCCCTGTCCGGGAAACTCGTTCCTGCTGAGGCGCTCGAATCGATTGGATGGATCACCGCTGTTGTACCCGCGGAGGATCTGCGGAGACAGGCGCTGGCTGCCGCAGAAGAACTCGGCGAGGTTCCTGCTGACGCCCAACGCCGTTTCAAAAGGCTTCTGACGCCCGATCGGTCAATCACAGAGACGGCGCTGACCCGGGAACTCGACATGTTCGATGAGCACTGGCGAAGCCGGGACGTCGCCGCCGCTCTGCGCCGGTTCCTCCATTGAGTGCCATCACAGCTGGCGTGCCTGCTATCGCAACTGTCGCTGGACCGCCCATGCTGCGTCATCAACAATCGGACCTCACTTCCACCAGGGGTGATGTCAGTGTGAAAGAGAGGACACCACTGTCATGAACCATCGCTATTACGGCCAGACCGTACTCGTCACCGGTGGAGCTCAGGGTTTGGGGCTGGCAATGGCTCGCCGCTTCGCCGCTGAAGGAGCGACGGTCCACGTTGCAGATCGCAACACGGAGGCGCTCGAGGAGATCGAGACCGAAATCACCCGCGGGGGCGGCCGTGTACAGTCGCATCGCCTTGACGTCGGCCGGTCTCGGGAGATCGACGCATGGGTCGGCGCAGTCGTCGACCGCGAGGGCCGCATCGACGTGCTGATCAACAATGCCGGCATCATCCGCGACGAGCGCATCGAGAGGATCGGTGACGAAGCTTGGGATGACGTTATCGCCGTCAATCTCACCGGCGCCTTCTACGGGATTCGGGCTGTCCTGCCGCACATGAAGGAGAGGGGGTACGGGCGCATCGTCTCCTTCTCCTCGATGAGCTGGCGTGGCAACTTCGGCCAGGCGAACTACGCTGCGGCGAAGGCGGGGATCGTCGGGTTGACGCGAACTGCAGCGCTCGAGGGTGCTCGCAGTGGGATCACGGCGAACGCGATAGCACCGGGTCTCATCGAAACTCCGATGCTCGCTTCGATGAATGCAGCTGCTCGCACGAAGCTGGTCGGCAGAGTTCCGCTGGGCCACATCGGTGACCCCGCCGACATCGCGAACGCGGCGGTGTTTCTCGCGTCGAGAGAAGCGGGCTACATCACCGGAGTGATACTCGACGTCGACGGCGGCATCGGAATCGGATCATCCGTCAGGTAGCGATCCTGCCTGAGTGCAGTCGGCATCCCACGGCACGGCCGTGGGGCGATGGCAGCACCCGCCCCTTACGGCCGCCCGGCGAAGCGGCTGAGGAGTTCGACGTTGCCGGCGACGATGAGGAGGTCCTGCTTGCCGACGCGGGTCGTCGGTTCGGCGTAGGTGAAGTCGCGGCCGGGGCTCTTGATGCCGACGATCGTCACGCCGTACTTCTCGCGGACCTTCGCCTCGGCGAGGGTGAAGCCCTGGATCTCCCGCGGGGGACGCATCTTCACGACCGCGAAGTGACCCTCGTCGAATTCGATGTACTCCATCATCCGGGAGCTCACGAGGTGCGCGACGCGGATGCCGGCATCGGACTCCGGGTAGAGCACATGGTGGGCGCCGATGCGGTGGAGGATCTTGCCGTGGGCGGGTGAGATCGCCTTCGCCCACACCTGTGAGACCCCGAGGTCGACGAGGTTCGCCGTCGTCAGCACGCTCGCCTCGATCGAGGTGCCGATGCCGACGACCGCGGTCTGGAAGTCAGCGGCACCGACCTGGCGGAGGGCGTCGATGTTCGTCGAATCGGCCTCGACGACGTGGGTGAGCTTCCCGCTCCAGTCCTTGACGAGCTCCGGGTTGTGCTCGATCGCCATGACCTCGCGCCCCAGACGGGTGAGCGTGACCGCTGTCGCCGATCCGAAGCGTCCGAGTCCGATGACGAGGATTGCGGAGTTCTCGTTAGCCAACGACAGGCCTTTCTTCGGGGTAGCGGTAGAGGCGCACGGAGTCCTGCATCGACAGGGCTGCGGCCAGTGTAATCGTACCGAGGCGTCCGATGAGCATGAGCACGGACAGACAGTACAGGGCCGGTTCCGACGCCGAGGCGGACACTCCGGCGCTCAGGCCCACGGTGCCGAACGCGGAGATCACCTCGAAGAGCACCCGGTCGAGCGGCTCATCGGTGATCTGGAGCATGACGAGCGTGCCGACGAAGACGATCGCGGCGCCGGTGAGGAGGACGGAGATCGAGAGTTTGATCGTCGAGGCGGTCAGCCGGCGGTTGAAGACGTTGACCTCGGCGAGACCGCGCGCCTCGGCGAAGGCGGCGAGGAAGAGGACGGCGACGGTCGTGACCTTGATGCCGCCGGCCGTCGACGACGACCCGCCGCCGATGAACATCATGACGTCCATGAGCAGGTGCGAGGCCTGGCTCATGTCGGCGATCTCCATCGTCGCGAACCCGCCCGAGCGCGGCATCACCGCCATGAAGAGGACCTCGACGAAGGTGTGGCCGGCGTTCTTGTCCCCGAGCGTCGCCGGATTCGCCGACTCGAAGAGGAGGAGGAAGAGGAACCCGACGGCGAGGACGATCGTCGTCGTCGTCAGCGTGAGCTTCGTGTGCAGGTCCCATTTGCTCGGCTTGTTCCAGTTCATCGCGATCATCAGCACGACGGGGAACCCGAGCGCCCCGACGAACACGCCGATCATGATGAGCGAGAGGATCCACGGGTCCTCCGCGAAGTAGGCGGCCCCGCCCGGGTGGATCGTGAAGCCGGCGTTGTTGAACGCCGAGATCGCGTAGAACACGGAGTACCACAGCGAGTCCCCGACGCTGTCGCCGCGCATGAGGAAGCGGGGGAAGAGGAGGACGGCGAGCACCGCCTCGGCGGTGAGGATGGTGATGAACACCGTCTTGAGGAGGGTGCCGACCTGACCCAGATTGAGCGCCGAGGTGGCCTGCTGGGCGATGAGGCGCTGCCGGACGCCCAGCCGCCGCGAGACCGCCATGCCCAGCAGCGAGGCGAGGGTGAGGATGCCGAGACCGCCGACCTGGATGCCGGCGGTGATGACGGAGATGCCGAAGTCCGACCAGTAGTCCTCGGTGACGACCGGGGTCAGTCCGGTCACGCAGACGGCGGAGACGGCGACGAAGATCGCGTTGGCGATGTGCTCCGAGGTCGAGACCGACCCGGGTTCGCGCATGCTCGCCGGGAGCATGAGGAGGAGGGCGAAGACTGCCACGACGGCGATGAACGAGACGATCGCCAGGCGGGCCGGCGAGGCGACGGCGATGTCATCGACGAAGTCGCGGACCCAGCGCCCCGGACGCAGAAATCGGTCGAGGCGCTGCGGAGAATTCATGGACACAACCTCCATGGTAGGACGGACCGGGGCGAATCTCCGGAAGTGAGCCGCGCCATATAGCATTGGCCCATGGCCGATAGCGATGTCTATGTCGTCTGGGACGAGGCGGTGACCGGGTACAACTTCGGTCCCAGCCATCCCATGCACCCCCTGAGGCTCGACCTCACCGCGAAGCTCGCGATCGACTTCGAGCTCTTCGACGCCCCCCGCGTCCACGTCAACCCGATCGGCGACCTCGACGAGGCGGCCCTGTCCCGCGTCCACGACGACGACTACATCGCCGCGGTCAAGGCCGCCGGCAGCCCCGCCGGCGCCGACCCCGAGGTCGCCGAGCGCCACGGCCTGGGGACCGACGACGTCCCCGTGTTCGAGAACATGCACGCCGCCTCGGCGATGCTCTTCCAGGGCTCCGTCGACGCCGCCCGCGCGATCGTCTCCGGCGACTACCGGCGCGCGGTGAACTTCTCCGGCGGCATGCACCACGCGATGGCCGACAAGGCCAGCGGGTTCTGCGTCTACAACGACGTCGCCGGGGCGATCAACGAATTCCTCGACGCGGGATACGAGCGCATCGCCTACATCGACCTCGACGCCCACCACGGCGACGGCGTCGAGCAGCTCTTCTGGGACGACCCGCGCGTGCTGACGATCTCCATCCACGAGTCCGGGAAGTACCTCTTCCCCGGCACCGGCTACCCGGCCGACATCGGGGGACTGCGGGCGGCCGCCTCGGCGGCGAACATCGCCCTGCCCCCGCGGACGACCGACGAGGACTGGCTGCGGGCGTTCGACGGCACCGTGCCCGCGCTCATCGCCGCGTTCTCCCCGCAGATCATCGTCTCCCAGCACGGATGCGACGGTCACCGGATGGACCCGCTCACCCACATGCGCCTGTCCGTCGACGGGATGCGGGTGGCGACCGAACGCGTCCGTGCCCTGGCCGAGGAGCACGCCGGGGGCCGCTGGCTCTCGACCGGGGGAGGGGGCTACGCGATCATCGACGTCGTCCCGCGCGCATGGACGAACCTCATCGCGATCGCGGCGAACGCCGACCTCGACCCGGCCGCCCGGATCCCCGGCCGCTGGGCCCACTACGCGCAGACGAAGACCGGACGCGAGGCCCCGCTGTCGATGACCGACGGCTTCGACGGGACGTTCACCCCGTGGTCGCACGGCTTCGACCCGGAATCCGAGCTCGACCGCGCGGTCATGGGCACCCGGAAGAACCTCTTCCCGTTCTTCGGACTCGACCCGTACTTCGACTGATCCGCGCCCTTCCGGGCGCAGTTGAGGCCCCGCTGTGGATCTCGACACAGTTTTGGGAAAGAACGGGCCGGGGCGATAGAATTGCACGGTTAGTTCAAAGGGTGGGCAGCTGACGTTCACCTCCACCGACGATCACAAGGGGTACCCGCGTGGGCTCAGTCATCAAGAAGCGCCGGAAGCGTATGTCGAAGAAGAAGCACCGCAAGCTGCTTCGCAAGACTCGTCACCAGCGTCGCAACAAGAAGTAAGACCGCACGGTCCTACGCCCCCGCTCGAATCCCATTTCGGCGGGGTTTGTTGTCACCTTCGACTCAGGAGTGTGCCGTGGTCGGACTGACCTTCCTCACGCGCGCCGGATGCCATCTGTGCGCGACCGCGCAGGCAACCATCGCCGAGGTGGTGGCCGGCCGGGACGTCACCGTCACCGAGATCGACATCGACACCGATGAGGATCTGGCCGCGCAGTATGGCTGGGATGTTCCCGTGGTGCTCCTCGAAGGACGACAGCACAGCTTCCACCGGGTCGACCGGGACAGGCTGTCGCAGGCCCTGACCGCGCTGGGCGCCTGAGGCGCCCAACCGGTTCGCAGGCCTGAGGCAGCACGAGCAGATTGAAGGAGTGACACGTTCACGTGAGCGAGATTCTCTCCGCCGGCAGCATCGAGGGTGTCGTTCGCAAGGACGTCCCCGAGCGCGTCATCTCTCGACTCCCGATCTACCTGCAGGCGGTCGAGACGATCGCCGCGACCGGCCAGACCACCGTCTCCTCGGAGACCCTGGCGGCCCAGAGCGGCGTGTCTCCCGCGATCCTGCGCAAGGATCTCTCCCAGCTCGGCCGCTCCGGACGCCGCGGGGTCGGCTACTCGGCGCAGGACCTCGCCGCGACCCTGCGATCGTTCCTCGGTCTCGACCGGGCGCAGAACGTCGCGATCATCGGCGCCGGCCGCCTCGGCTCGGCCCTGGCCGACTATGCCGGCTTCCAGCGGCGCGGTCTGCGCCTGACGGCGATCTTCGACAGCGACGAGGGCAAGGTCGGCACGACGATCGGCGACCTCACCGTCTCCGCGATCGCCGACCTCGCCACGTGGGCCGACCCCATCGACCTCGTCGTCATGGCCGTGCCCGCCTCCGCGGCGCCCGCGGCCGCCCGCATCGCCGCCGAGGCGGGAGTCCGCGGCATACTCAACTTCGCGCCCACCGTGCTCGACACCCCGGAGACCGTGCGGGTCCAGCAGGTCGACCTGGCCAGTGAGCTCCAGGTCCTCGCGTACTACTCGGCGCTCGAAACGGCTACAGCCACTCCAGTGGAGGAGCACAGCAATTGACTCTCTTGGTTCTCGGCATCTCCCACCAGTCGGCGCCGATCGACATGCTCGACGCGCTCGCGTTCGGGGCCGACGACGTCGACCGTCTGCGCACCGACGCCCTCGACGGGGCGAGCGTCGACGGACTCGCCGTCCTCTCGACGTGCAACCGGCTTGAGCTCATCGCCGACGTCTCCGCCTTCCACGGGGGACTCGCCGACCTCGGCAACGCGCTCGTGTCCTCGATCGGACGCGACTGGCAGGACATCGCCGGGCACTTCTACGCCCACTACGACAACCAGGCGCTCGGCCATCTCCTCAAGGTCGCGTGCGGGCTCGACTCGATGGCGATCGGCGAAGCCCAGATACTCGGCCAGCTGCGCTCGACGTTCACCGACTCGATGAGCGCCGGAGCGCTGACCTCCGACCTCTCCCACGCCCTGCAGCAGAGCCTGCGGGTGGGCAAGCGCGCCCATTCGGAGACCGGACTCGACGAGGTCGCCCGCTCCCTCTTCGGCGCCGCCCTCGAAGCCTCCCAGGCCCACATCGGGCCGCTGCACGCCGCGAACGCGCTCGTCATCGGCGCCGGCGCGATGTCAGGCCTCGTCGTCGCGACCCTCCACCGGGAGGGCGTCAACCACATCACGGTGCTCAACCGGACCCTGGAGAAGGCGGAGCGCCTCATCGCCGAGGTGGGCGGTCGGGCCCGCGAGCTCACCCCCCGGTCGCTCGCCGAGGAGATCGCCGACGCCGACCTCATCGTCTCCTCCACCGGCGCCCGCGGCGTCGTCGTCACCCGCGACGACATCGTCGCCGGTCTCTCGCAGAACTCCAAGAGCGCGGCGAACAAGGCGTTCGTCGACCTCGCCCTGCCGCACGACATCGATCCGAGCGTGCGCGAGTTCGAACACGTCGCCCTCTTCGGACTCGGCGACATCCGGAAGCTGCTGTCGACCTCGTCGAACCAGCGCGACGCGGCGGTCGTCGAGACCGTCGAAGCGGTGCGCGCGATCATCGCCGAGGAGACGGAGAAGCTCGAGTCCGGCGCCAAGGAGCGGGCGGTGGCCCCCACGGTCACCGCGCTGCGCACCCACGCCAAGGACGTGCTCGCCGCGGAGACCGAGCGCCTGCAGCGCAAGATCGGCGACCACGTCGACGACAAGGTCTTCGCCGAGGTCCGCAAGTCCCTCCACCGGGTCGCGGAGAAGCTCATCCACACCCCGACGGTCAAGGTCAAGGAGCTCGCGGTCTCCGACTCCGACGTCGACTACGCGCAGGCGCTCATCCAGCTCTTCGACCTGCCGACGATCAAGACCCCGCACGCCGTGCCGACCCCGGAGGCGAAGGTCGCGAAGGCCGCGAGCCCCGACCACATCGAGGCCGACGGTCTCCGGCCGGTCGCCGACCACACCCTCGACGTCGTCGAACCCGAGCATCCGACAGGCCGCACGGTGCGTCTGGGCACCCGGCGCTCCCAGCTCGCCCGCTCGCAGTCGACGGCGATCGCCCACCAGATCGCGGCCCTGACCGGCTGGCGCGTCGAGATCGTCGAGGTCGTCACCGAAGGCGACGTCAACATGTCCCCGCTCGCGGGCTTCGGCGGCACCGGCGTCTTCGTCTCCGCCGTCCGGCAGGCCCTGCACCAGGGCCAGATCGACATCGCCGTCCACTCGCTCAAGGACCTCCCGACGACCCCGGAGCCGGGCATCCAGCTCGCGGCCATTCCGCCGCGCGTCGATCCCGCCGACGTCCTCATCGGCCGTGACGGCCTCAGCCTCGCCCAGCTGCCCGCCGGCAGCGTCGTCGGCACCGGGTCGCCGCGCCGCGCCGTCCAGCTGCGGGCCGCCCGCCCCGACATCGAGGTGCGCGGGGTCCGCGGCAACGTCGACACCCGCATCGCCCACGTCCGCGACGGCCGCCTCGACGCCGTCGTCCTCGCCGCCGCCGGTGTCCGTCGGATCGGGCGGCTCGCCGAGGCGACCGACCTCCTCGACTTCGACACCATGCTTCCCGCTCCCGGTCAGGGGGCGCTCGCGGTGGAGACGCGCGGAGCCGACAGCCCGTACACGCAGGACGAGGCCCTCATGGCCGGCGACGTCGAGATCCGCGCAGCTCTGCGCCGGCTCCACGACGAGGCGACCGACCTCGCCGTGACGTGCGAACGGGCGATCCTCTCCCGCGCCGAGGCCGGCTGCTCGGCTCCGATCGGAGCCCTGGCGACGATCACCGGGACGCAGCTCGTCGTCGCGGCGATGATGGCCGACGACGACGGGACCATCGCCCGCACCCACATGAGCGCGCCGCTGCCGCTCATCGACGACGCCGATCTCAGCTCCCGCGACGATCACGCCCTGCCGATCGCCGGCAAGGAGATCGCCCGGGTCGCCGACGAGCTCGGCACCGCCGCGGCCGAGGACCTGCTGCGCCGCCTCGACATCGATCCCGCGCGCTCCGCCGACCACCTCACCCCGGTCAAGGCCGCCGCCCGGTCCCGGTCCGAAGGACAGTCATGAGCGAGCAGCCCGAGACTCAGGGCACCGGCCAGGTCCAGCCCCGGCGGCTCCTGCCGGTGGGCCCGCGCGTCGTCTTCATCGGCTCCGGTCCCGGTGAGGCGGGACTGATGACCGCCCGCGGCGCCGACATCCTCGCCGACGCCGCGCTCGTCGTCTACGACGCCCACGTCCACTCCGAGATCGTCACCGCCTACGTCCCGCAGGCCGCCGAGGTCATCGACGCCGCCGAACTCGGCCAGTCGCCCTCGACCCGCGGCCGCCGGCTCGCCGAGCTCGCCCGCCCCGACAAGACCGTGGTGCGGCTGAGCTCCGACGACGGTCTGCTCTTCACGACGACGACCACCGAGGCGGCGGTGTGCCGCAAGGCGGGCATCGACGTCGAGATCGTGCCCGGGGTCGGACTCTCCGCGGCGACCGCCGCCTACACCGGCACCGCGCTGACGACGAACCGGGTCCGCTCGGTGCGCTTCATCGAAGCCGGCCCGCAGACCCACGTCGACGTCTCCAAGCACCGCAACACCACGCACGTGCTCACCGGCACCGCCGCGCAGGTCGAGGAGGCCTTCCGGGCCCTGCTCGACGACGGCTGGGACGCGGAGACGAAGGTGCTGCTGGGCTGGGGCATCTCGACGACCGAGCAGACGAGCGTCGAGACCACCCTCGGGCAGGCCCCGGGGCTGTGCCGCAATGCCGGGGACCGCCTCGTCGTCATCATGGGCCAGGGCGTCGACTCCCGCGGCGAGCTCGCGTGGTTCGAGACGAAGCCGCTCTTCGGCTGGCAGGTGCTCATCCCCCGGACGAAGGAGCAGGGCACGTCGACGGCCGAGGCGCTCGCCGAACTCGGCGCCGTCGGCACCGTCGTCCCGACGATCGCCGTGCAGCCTCCGCGCACGCCGACGCAGATGGAGAAGGCGATCCGCGGACTCGTCGACGGCTCCTACGAATGGGTGGGCTTCACCTCCGTCAACGCGGTGCGCGCCGTGCGCATGTGGTTCGAGGACTTCGGCCTCGACGCGCGGTCCCTGTCCGGGGTCAAGGTCGCCGCGGTCGGCGGTCGCACCGCCGCGGCGCTGACCGACTGGGGCATCACCCCCGACCTCATCCCCGACGGCGAGCACTCGGCCCGGGGTCTGGCCGCGGCGTGGCCGGACTACGTCGACGACATCGACCCGATGAACACCGTCCTCCTGCCGCGTGCCGACATCGCCACCGAGGTGCTCGTGGCCGGGCTGCTCGAGAAGGGCTGGGACGTCGACGACGTCACCGCCTACCGCACCGTGCGCGCCTCCCCGCCGCCGGCGCCGATCCGCGAGGCGATCAAGGCCGGTGACTTCGACGCGTTCCTCTTCACCTCGTCCTCGACGGTGCGCAACCTCGTCGGGATCGCCGGGAAGCCGGCGGCCACCTCGGTGATCTGCTGCATCGGCCCGGCCACCGCGAACACCGCGGAGGAGCACGGCCTGCGGGTCGACGTCCTCGCGGAGGAAGCGAACCTCACCTCACTCATCGACGGTCTCGTCGCGTACGCCACGCGCATGCGCGAGGCAGACCTGACCGCCGGGGTCACCCCGGTGCGCCCCAGCCAGAAGCGTCGCAGAAAGAAGGCCTGACATGGCTCCCATCGTCCGTCCCCGTCGCCTGCGGTCGACCGCGGCCCTCCGCCGCCTCGTCTCCGAGGTCCACCTCACCCCCGCCGACCTCATCCTGCCGATGTTCGTCAAGGAGTCGCTGGAGGAGCCCGCGCCGCTGACCGGGATGCCCGGCGTCGTCCAGCACACGCTGACGTCGCTGCGGGAGGCCGCCCGCGAGGCCGTCGACGCCGGCGTCGGGGGACTCATGCTCTTCGGCATCCCCACCGTCCGCGACGAACGCGGCTCGGCCGCCGATGACCCCGAGGGCATCCTCAACCGGGCGCTGCGGATGCTGCGCGACGAGTTCGGCGACGACACCGTCATCATGGCCGACCTCTGCCTCGACGAGTTCACCTCGCACGGCCACTGCGGCGTGCTCGACGAGGCCGGCCGCGTCGACAACGATGCGACGCTCGAACGCTACGCTTCGATGGCCGTCGCGCAGGCCCGCGCCGGTGCCCACGTCCTCGGGCTCTCAGGCATGATGGACGGACAGGTCGGCGTGTGCCGGGAGGCGCTCGACGACCACGGCTTCACCGACGTCGTCGTCATGGGCTACACCGCGAAGTACGCCTCGGCGTTCTACGGACCTTTCCGCGAAGCCGTCGACTCCGAGCTCGTCGGGGACCGCAAGACCTACCAGCAGGATCCGGCGAACGGACGCGAGGCGATGCACGAGCTCGACCTCGACCTCGCCGAGGGCGCCGACATCGTCATGGTCAAACCCGGCCTGCCCTACCTCGACGTCCTCGCCGAGGTGGCCGCGGAGTCCCCGGTGCCCGTGTGGACGTACCAGGTGTCGGGGGAGTACGCGATGATCGAGTTCGCGGCCGCCGCCGGGGCCATCGACCGCGACCGCGCGATCGAGGAGTCCCTCATCGCGTTCAAGCGGGCCGGCGCCGATGCGATCCTCACGTACTGGGCGACCGAGGTCAGCCGGTGGCTGAGCGGAGGTCGGCGATGAGCGAGACCCGTTGGCTGTCCCCGCCGGACCAGCGCGCCTGGCGCTCCTACCTCACCGGCAGCTCCCTGCTCGGGGCGAAGCTCGAGGCCGATCTGCGGGAGAACTTCGGCATCGGCCTGCCCGAATACGAGATCCTCGTGAGGCTGAGCGAACACGAGGGACGATCGATGCGCATGGCCCTGCTTGCCTCGGACACGACGATGTCGCGTTCGCGCCTGACCCACAGCGTCGCCCGGATGGAGAAGAAGGGCCTGCTGTCGCGCTGCCCGATCCCCGAGGACGGCCGCGGCGTCAACTGTGCGATGACCGACGCCGGCTGGGACCTCCTCGTCGCCGCCGCCCCCACCCATGTCGAGAGCGTGCGCAGCAACCTCGTCGACCTCCTCACCCCTGAGGAGATGGCGACGCTCGGCGTCGCATTCGGCAAGGTCGCCCGCCACCTCACCGCGAAGGAGAACTCATGACCGACGCCTCACCCACCCAGAACTCGGCCGCCCTCTTCGCACGGGCGGAGCGCGTCATCCCCGGCGGAGTCAACTCCCCGGTCAGGGCGTTCCGGGCGGTCGGCGGAACCCCGCGCTTCATCACCTCGGCGACCGGAGCGTGGCTGCGCGACGCCGACGGCAACGACTACATCGACCTCATCGGGTCGTGGGGTCCGATGATCATGGGCCACTCCCGCCCCGAGGTCGTCGCCGCCGTCCAGGAGGCCGCGGTCAAGGGCTTCTCGTTCGGCACCCCGTCGGTCGGCGAGGTCGAACTCGCCGAGGAGATCGTCTCCCGCATCGACCCCGTCGACGAGGTGCGCCTCGTCTCGTCGGGCACCGAGGCGACGATGAGCGCGATCCGCCTCGCCCGCGGCTACACCGGCCGGAACAAGGTCGTGAAGTTCGCCGGGAACTACCACGGTCACGTCGACTCCCTGCTCGCCCAGGCCGGTTCGGGGCTCGCGACGTTCTCCCTGCCCGACACCCCGGGGGTCACCGGGGCGCAGGCCGAGGACACGATCGTCGTCGCCTACAACGACGCTGAGGCGCTGCGGGCGGTCTTCGCCGAGCACGGCGAGTCGATCGCCTGCGTCATCACCGAGGCGAGCCCCGGCAACATGGGGGTCGTGCCCCCGCGCAACGGCTTCACGAACACGATCCGCGAACTCACGAAGGCCCACGGGGCGCTGATGATCAGCGACGAGGTGATGACCGGCTTCCGCGTCTCCGCCGCCGGCTGGTACGGCTACGAGTCGGAGACCCTGGGCTACCCGCACGGGCCCGCCGATCTCTTCACCTTCGGCAAGGTCATGGGCGGCGGATTCCCGGCCGCGGCGTTCGGCGGTCGCGCCGATGTCATGGCCCACCTCGCCCCCGCCGGACCCGTCTACCAGGCGGGCACGCTCTCGGGCAATCCCGTCGCCACCGCCGCGGGACTCGCCACGCTCAAGCTCACGACCGAGCTCGACGTCTACTCGCACCTCGGTCGGGCAGCGGACATCCTCCGGCCCGCCGTCGCCTCGGCGCTCGAGGCCGAAGGGGTCGCGCACACGATCCAGTCGGCGAACTCGATGTTCTCCGTCTTCTTCACCGACGGCGAGGTCGTCGACTACGACGATGCCCGCGCGCAGAACGTCGACCGGTACTCCGCGTTCTTCAATTCGATGCTCGACTCAGGCATCCACATGCCGCCGAGCGCATTCGAGGCGTGGTTCCTCTCCTACGCCCACACCGATGAGATCCTCGAGCGGATCATCGCAGCGCTGCCGGCGGCTGCGAAGGCCGCTGCCGCCGTCCCCGATGCGAACGGAGAGCCGAGCCGATGACCACGATCCACCTCGTCCGCCACGGCGAAGTCGACAACCCCGAGGGCATCCTCTACGGTCGGATCCCCGGCTTCGGGCTGACCGAGCGCGGGCATGAGATGGCCCGCCGGGTCGGCGAGCACTTCGCGCAGGAGGACAATGCGCCCGACGCGCTCGTGGCCTCACCGCTGCTGCGCGCGCAGCAGACGATCGCGCCCCTGGCGGAGAACCTCGACATGCCCGTCTTCACCGACGACCGCGTCATCGAGGCGGCGAACTCCTTCGAAGGGCAGACGATGAACGCCCGCACGCTCGCGCAGCCGCGGAACCTCGTGCGCCTCTACAACCCGCTGGTGCCCTCGTGGGGTGAGCCGTACCGCCAGATCGCCCTGCGCACGCAGGCGGCGATGGCGAGCCTGCGCGCCCGCCTCGAGGGTCATGGGCCCGAGGCGAGCGGCGTCATCGTCTCCCACCAGCTGCCGATCTGGATGGCGCGCCTGGCCGGCGAAGGGCGACCGCTGGCCCATGACCCGCGCAAACGGGAGTGCGCGCTCGCGTCTGTCACGAGTTTCACATTTGAGAAGTCCACACTGGTGTCCGTGAGCTATGAGAATCTCTGCGCGGATCTGCAGCCGGGCCACGCGGTGGCGGGAGCATGATCGGCGGCAACGGACAGTACGGTCGCCGGGCGGTCCTCACGGGCATCATCGCCGGCACGGCAGTCGTCCTCAGCGCATGCACCCAGAACGATGAGCTCGCCGCACAGGCGGGCTCCGACCAGGGCTACGTCTCGGGTTCCGGCGTCGTCTCCCAGGTCGCGGTCAAGGATCGCGGCGAACCCCTCGACCTGACCTTCGAGACCCTCGACGGCTCGCAGCTCTCGCTCGCCGACATGCGACCGACCCCGGTCGTCATCAACCTCTGGTATGCGGCGTGCCCGCCGTGCCGCGTCGAGGCCCCCGACCTCAAGGAGGTCTCCGAGGAGTTCGGCGACTCCGCCCAGTTCATCGGCGTCAACGTCCGTGACCAGGCGGCGGAGGCCAACGCCTTCATCTCGAACTACCAGATCCCCTACCCGAACATGCTCGACACGAACGGCAACATGGTCGCCCTGCTCTCGGGCGTCCTGCCCCCGCAGGCGACGCCCTCGACCGTCATCCTCGACGCGCAGGGCCGGGCCGCGGCCCGTGTCGTCGGCGCCGTCGACAAGTCGACCCTGCAGGGACTCATCGAGGACGTGCAGGCGGAGTGAGCGGCATCGGGGCGGAGTTCGCCCAGGCGGTGCTCAGTGGTCCCCTCCTGCTCGCAGCCGGGGCCGCGGCACTCGCCGGGCTCGTCTCCTTCGTCTCCCCGTGCGTGCTGCCGCTCGTGCCCGGCTACGTCGGCTACGTCACGGGGCTGAGCGGCTCGTCGCTGCGTGACAAGGCGACGTGGCGGGTGATCACGGGCATCACGCTCTTCGTGCTCGGCTTCACCGTCGTCTTCGTCATCCTCGGCACGGGCTTCTCCGCCCTCGGGGCGATGTTCTCCCAGTTCCAGGACATCCTCATCCGCATCCTCGGTGTCGGGGTGATGATCGCCGGACTCGTGTTCATGGGCGCGTTCGGCTTCCTCCAGAAGGAACGGCGCATCCACGCCCGGCCCAAGGCGGGACTGTGGGGTGCTCCCGTGCTCGGGGCGACGTTCGCCATCGGCTGGGCCCCCTGCGTGGGCCCCACCCTGTCCGCGGTGCTGACGATGTCGCTGAGCTTCGGCTCCGACGGCACCCTGTGGCGGGGCGCGTTCCTCGCCTTCGTCTACTGCCTCGGACTCGGCATTCCCTTCATCCTCCTGGCGATCGCCATCCACAAGGGTGCCGGTCGGCTGAACTGGGTGCGCGAGCACCAGACGACGATCGTCCGCATCGGCGGAGTCATGCTCATCGCACTCGGCTTCGTCATGGCCATCGGACTGTGGAACCAGTGGATGAACTCGCTGCAGGGTCTCATCTCCGGATTTGAAGTGGTGATCTAGTGGCAGACAAGACTGCTGGCAACACGACGGACGCGGCCCCGGAGTCCGTCACCGACACCTCGGGCGCAGCCGAGGAGCAGCCGCGCCGGGAGCAGCCGGCCACGGGCCGCGCGAAGGCCGGGGCCGCCTCGGCGAAGGGATCGGGCAAGGCCGACCGGTCGGAGGTGACGCAGCCGCAGCTCGGGTTCCTCGGCATGTGCCGGTGGGCGTGGCGGCAGCTGACGACGATGCGGGTGGCCCTCATCCTCCTCCTCGTCCTCGCGCTCGCCTCGATCCCCGGCTCCCTGCTGCCGCAGCGGATCCAGGATCCGGCCCGCGTCAACACGTTCCTCGAGGAGAACGGCGCGTGGGGATCCTTCCTCGACGCGATCGGGATGTTCGACGTGTACTCGTCGATCTGGTTCTCCGCGGTCTACCTCCTCCTCATGATCTCGCTCGTCGGGTGCATCGTCCCGCGCACCGCTCAGCATTGGAAGGCGATGCGCTCGGCCCCGCCCAAGGCGCCGAGGCGGCTGGGGCGGATGCCCGGCTACGTGGCGTTCACCTCGGCGGAGGTCAAGGACGGGGTGCTAGACGATGAGGAGTTCCTCGACGCCGCGCAGGCCCGCCTGAAGAAGCTCGGGTACCGCACCTCGCGCCACGGCGACCATGTCGCGGCCGAACGGGGCTACCTGCGCGAGACCGGCAACCTCGTCTTCCACATCGCGATCCTCATGACGACGCTGACGATCTCGATCGGCTCGCTCTTCGGCTACGAGGGGCAGCGCATCCTCGTCGAAGGGGACACGTTCACGAACTCGCTCGTCGCCTACGATTCGTTCGACCCGGGCACGTACTACAACCCGGACAACCTGCCGGAGTTCCGCCTCACCCTCGACCAGTTCACCTCGAGCTTCGACGATGCCGCGCCGGGCAACCAGTTCGGTCAGCCGCGGACCTTCGAAGCCACGGTGACGACCACGGCCGACGGGGTGGAGAAGACCGAGCAGCTCAAGGTCAACGAGCCCATCCGCGTCGCCGACACCGGCGTCTACCTCACCGGCAACGGGTACGCCCCCGAGGTGACGGTGCGGGATGCGACGGGCAAGGTCGTCAGGTCGGGGCCGCAGGTCTTCATCCCCGCGAACGGGGACCCCGGCTACACGTCCGAGGGCGCCATCAAGGTGCCCGACGCCGCGGGCACGCAGATGGGCTTCGTCGGGGTGCTGCTGCCGACGGCCACGCAGAACGAGCAGGGCGACCTCGTGTCGAACTTCGCCGAGCTGCGCAACCCCTACCTCGTGATGAGCGGGTACACCGGTGACCTCGGACTCGACTCGGGGGAGCCGCAGTCGGTCTACACCCTCGACGCCTCGAACATGACGGAGATGACGGATGCCGCAGGCAACCCGCTCGTCATCCAGCTCGTGCCGGGGGAGACCCAGGAGCTGCCCAACGGCGGTTCGGTGACCTTCGACGGGGTCAAGCGGTTCATCGCCGTCGACATCTCGCAGGATCCCACGCAGCTGCTCATGTTCGTCAGCTCCGTGCTCGTCCTCCTCGGACTCGGCCTGTCCCTGTTCATCCCGCGCCGGCGCGTGTGGGTGCGGGTCAAGGACGGCGAGGTCGAGGTGGCGGCCCTCGCCCGCGGTGAGGATCCGATGGTCGAGCGCGCGGCGAGGGAACTCGCGAAGGATCTCGGCAGTGAGAACGCCGAGGACACGGACAAGAAGGATTGAGCGACCGCAGTGCAGAGGCGTCCGGCCCGCTTGGTCTCGGTGGCTTCAAACTGGGGTACTACACGGAGTAGAATCGGGGACGTGCGCCTGAGACGGGCCCGCAGATTCACTGACGCAAGGAATTGAGCACCCTCACGGTGCGGAGGATACATGGACGTCAACACCGACCTGGCGATGTGGTCGAATCAGCTCATCGTCTCCGCGATGATCGTCTACGCGGTCGCGATGATCTTCTCGGCCTTCGACCTCTTCGGGGGTCGGGAGCTGAAGAAGTCGAAGTCCGATGCGGTGGCGGCCGGCGCGAAGCCGAGCACGGTGCGCCGCACCAACCGGAAGACCGCGACGGCGCTCCTCGACCGTCCCGGTGCCGGCGATGAGGCCGGAGACAGCGGAGTCGGCGGAGAATTGTCGGCCTCGGATGCCAAGAGGCGCCGCGCGGCGCGCATCGGCACGGCGCTCATCGTGCTCGCCGTCGTCCTCCACATCGGCTCGGTCATCACCCGCACTCTGTCGGTGATGCGCGTGCCGTGGGGCAACATGATGGAGTACGTCCTCACCGCCACGGCGATCACCGTCCTCGTCTACCTCATCGTGCTCACCCGCAAGGACATCCGCTACCTCGGCACGTTCGTCTCCGGCGGCGTCCTGCTGTGCCTGGGTCTGGCGATCACGGTCTTCTACACTCCGGCCGCCCAGCTCATTCCCGCCCTCGATTCGTACTGGATCGCCATCCATGTGCCGATCGCGATCCTCTCGACGGCGCTGCTGTCGATCTCGGCGATCCTCGCGGTGTTCCAGATCCTCAAGACCGTCAGCGAGTCGAAGGACCCGAAGTGGCTGCGGTTCATGCGCCGTCTGCCCTCGAGCACCGAGCTCGAGCGGTTCTCCTACACGATCGCGGCCGTCGGCTTCATCACGTGGACGTTCACCCTCATCGCCGGCGCGATCTGGGCCGAGGTGGCCTGGAGCCGCTACTGGGGCTGGGACACGAAGGAGATCTGGACGTTCGTCGTCTGGGTCGTCTACGCCGCGTACCTCCACGCGCGGGCGACCCGCGGGTGGGGCCCGACGAAGGTGGCCGTGCTCAACCTCATCGGCATCGCGACGGTGTTCTTCAACTTCACCGTCGTCAACGTCTACTTCAACGGCCTGCACTCCTACTCCGGCCTCGGCTGACGGGTGCCCTGCCCGGGGGTCAGCGCGTCGGCTGCTCGCCGCCGTTGACGGCGAACGTCTGCCCGGTGATCTGGCCGGCGCCGGGAGAGGCGAGGAACCACACGGTCTCTGCGATGTCCGCTGGGGCGCCGGCACGCTTCGTCATCGCCGCATCGATGAGTGAGCGCCGCCGCTCGTCGGTCAGGGCGTCACCGAAGAAATCGGTCTCGGCGATGTAACCGGGAGCGACGACGTTGGCCGTCATCCCGCGGGCGCCGACGTCGCGGGCCAGGCCGATGTTCCACGACGCGATTCCGGCTTTGGCGGCGCCGTAGGATCCGGAACCCTTGTCGGCGGCGATCGATCCGAGCGAGGCGATGCGGCCGTGGTCGCGGAACTTCGGCAGCAGGGCGGTCGTCATGAGGACCGCACTGAGGAGATTGGCGTCGAGGTTGGCGCGCCATGCCGCTGCGATCTCGGTGAGATCCGCCGGTGCGGTGCGGCCGAAGTCGATGTTCCCACCGGCATTGTTGGCGAGCACGTCGACGGAGCTGATCTGTTCGGCGAATCGTTCGACCTGGTGGGGATCCACAGCGTCGACCGACACGGGCGTGACGTCGCCGCCGATGTCATGCGCGGTCGACTTGAGAACGCTGAGGCGCCGACCGGATCGCCGGCGCTTGTGCACGTGAACGCCCCGATCTTCCAGTCGACTCGATCGGCATCGTCACGCGGATCTGGCATGCGTCGAAACTGCTCGGCGACGACAGGAATCGGCTGCTGCGCCGCCACGGGGCGGATCCGGCGACCCTGGATCTGCTCTCGACGCTGCGGCGCGGCGGAGAGCCGTATCGGATGTCGAGCGGTGACCTGGCGAAGGCGTCGCTCATCACGAAAGGGGCGATCACCCAGAGAGTCGACAGGGCAGTGGCGCAGGGACTCGTGCGGCGGGTGACTCCACCGGGGAGGAAGGTGGCGGAGATCGAGCTCACCGACCGCGGCTTGCAGATCAGCGACGAACTCGTCGAGGCGGTGCTCCGACATGAGGATGCGCTGCTCGCCGGGTTGCCGCAGCGGGAGCGCACTGAACTCTCACGGTCGCTGCGGCATCTGCTCGGCCATCTCCATGAGGTCCTCGGCACCGAGGGTGAGAGTGCTTCCGGGCAGGTCGGATACCGGGACTGACGCAGTGGTCGTGGGTCTGACGATGCTCAGTTCGAGTGGCCGCGGCCCTCGCCCTTGGTGCCTTCCGATCCGTGCTCGTCGCCGGATTCCTGGTCATTGGGGCGGTCCTCGGGATCGAGGGTGTCACCCGGAGGAGGGGTCTCGGCGTCCGTGGGCTCATCGTCCCGGGGGCGATGCTTGCCGAGCTTGACCTCACGGTCGACCTGGCGGAGGTAGTCCTCGTCGTCGTCGGGAGCGGTCGGGCCGCTGCGCCTCGGTGACGGGTCGGGCTTGGCCTCGGAACCGCGGCCGAAGATGTACCAGAGGACGAATCCGATGATCGGAATGAGGAGGATGATGAGCGCCCAGACGGGCTTGGGCAGGACTCGGACGAGACTCCGATCGCGCAGCAGACAGTCGAAGAGTCCGTACAGTGTGATCGCTGCCGCTAGGACTATCCCGGCAATGAGTACTCGAGCCATGGATCAAGGATAGTCGACTAACCTGAAGACCAGCTCAGTCGGAGGGCGACCGGTTTCGACAGGCGGTGTTGCCCTTTCGTCGCGTCTCGCCCGTGTCGCCGATGCCGGCCCGAGTTCTGAGAATCCATGCAGGCAGACCGGACTAGAATAGGTGCAATGCGCAGCTTCTGGATCTACACCCTCGCCCGGCTGGGAATCATCGTCGCCGTCGGGCTCGTTCTCCAACCCTTCCTCGGGTTCACGCTCGTCATGGCCGTCGCGGCGATCTTCATCGGCGCGCTCATCAGCTACCTTGTGCTCGGCGGAATGCGGGCGAAGGTCGCAGGCGACATCGAGAACCGGCTGGCCAAGCGCGCCAAGACCAAGAAGCGCAAGGGCCAGGACGAGTCGTTCGAGGACACACTCGTCGACGAGAACGTCTCCGCCCAGGACGCTGTCTCCGCCCAGGACGCCGAGGCTGCCGGACCGGCGACGAAGCCGGACTCGGCGAAGAAGCCCGACTCGGCGACGAAGCCCGCAGCTGACTCCCCGGCTGAGACCGCCGAGGCGACGGCTGAGACGCAGGGCTCTAAGAAGGCCCAGCGTCCCGCCGCGTCGGAGGCCTCCAGTGGCTCCCAGGCTTCCACTGATTCAGGGGATTCCTCAGAATCCACGAGTGCCGCAGAGCCGTCCGATGCCGAGGCTCCCGACACGAAACGGCGCTGATCCTCCTCCAACAACGCAGTCGGCCGGTGTCCCCGCGGGGACACCGGCCGAAGTTTACCTCGATCTACAGCGCCAACCCGAGCGCCATGAGCGCGGCGAAGCACAGGGCCGTCAGACCCGTCGACTTGATCGTCGGAATGAGACCGGCACCCGTCGTTCCTCCCAGCACCGTCTTCAGCGGTGAGAGCGCAGGCACGAGTGCGAGGATCGCCAGTGCCGCAGCGGGATGTCCGTCGAGGATCGCGAGCGCCAGCAGCGCGAACGGGGCGAGGACGAGCACGGCGTAGGCGACACGCGCCCGCTGGTCGCCGAGGCGCACGGCCAGGGTGATCTTGCCCGCCTCGGTGTCGGTGGGGATGTCTCGGAGGTTGTTGACCATGAGCACCGCCGAGGCGAGCAGCCCCATCGACACGGCACCGGCCCATCCGCTCAGGCTGAGCGTCCCCACCTGCATCCACATCGTCCCGAGGGTGGCGACGAGCCCGAAGAAGATGAAGACGAACACTTCGCCGAGGCCCATGTACCCGTACGGGCGCTTCCCGCCGGTGTAGAACCACGCGGCGGCCACCGCGGCGGCGCCGACGATGAGGAACCACCACGCTTGGGAGATGAGCACGAGGGCGATGCCGACGACCGCGGCGATGCCGAAGCAGAGGAACGCGGCCCGCTTGACCGTTGCCGGCTCCGCCAGTCCGGTCGCGGTCAGCCGTACAGGACCGACGCGCACATCGTCGGTGCCGCGGATCCCATCGGAGTAGTCGTTGGCGAAGTTCGACCCGATCTGCAGGCAGAGCGAGACGATGAGGGCGAGGAGGCCCTTGAAGAGGATCGAGGACAGCGACACCTCGGGTCCGTTCGCCGAGTAATCGCCGATGATGAAGGAGGTGAAGCCCCCGACCGAGCCGATCGCCGCTCCGGTGCCGATGAGCACGGGGGCGACAGCGAGCGGCAGCGTCCGCAGTCGCGCTCCGGAGATCCATTGCGCGGCAGTTGCCATAGGGGTCGAGTGCCTTCCTTGCGATTCGGTGAACCGTCTCATATTACCGAGAGATCATTTGATGCGAAATCTCAACCAGAGGGTCGGGCAAGCAGGCTTTCCGCCACCTCGGCGGCCTTCCGGCGGTCGGGTTTGCCGATCGAGCGGGCCGGGATCTCGTCGACGACGATGACCTCGCGGGGAAGCATCGTCCCCGCCTCGGCCGGTGCCAGCGCACGCAGCTGCCGGCCGCGGTCGCTCGCGGACAGATCGCGCAGCTGCCTGCCAGCGGCGTTGCTGTCGTCGAGGCGGACGAGGGCGACGATGCGCCGTCCCCATTCTGCGTCCGCAACAGCGGTGACGAGCACCTCGGCGACACCGTGGGGCTGCCACACCGGCAGCAGTGCCGTCTCGAGCGCGTGCGGGGAGACGTTCTCCCCACCGGAGACGATGACGTCGTCGACGCGGCCGAGGACGCTGAGGACACCGTCGGCGAGGTGCCCGAGATCACTCGTGTGGATCGTCCGAGTGCCCACCGGGCCGGTCAGGGCGGGGGAGTCACGGGGGACGATGGTCCCATCCGCAGTGACGTCGACGTAGGCGTCGGCAACGACCGGACCCGTGAGGTCGATCGTGCCGGCCTCGGTGATCGTCACGGTGACCCCGTCGAAGGCGACGCCGTCGTAGACGCAGCCGCCCGCGGTCTCCGACATCCCGTACGTCCGCACGATCCTCAGGTTCGCGGCCGCCGCCGCGTCGAGGAGGGCCGGCGAGATCGCCGACCCGCCGAGGAGGATGGCCGTGAACGTCGCCGCCGCCGAGGTGGCCGCCGGGTCGGCGAGGACCCGGTGCAGCTGGGTGGGCACGAGGGAGGTGTAGCGGGGACGGTCATCGCCGCGGGCGACGAGCTCGGCGACCTCCTCGGCGAAGGACTGCGCCGTGAACGGGCCCGCAGCCGCGCGGACGGGATCCTCCCCGGCCAGTCGGGCGCGGAGTTCGACCTGGAAACCAGCGATGTGGTTGACCGGCAGGGTGAGGTGCCAGCGGCCGGGCCCGGAGAGGAATCGTTCGGTGGCCCGCGCCGAGGCGGTCAGGGCGTGAGCGGAGAGCGCGACGGCCTTCGCCGCCCCCGTCGACCCCGAGGTGAAGAGGACGAGCGCGGGGGCGTCGCCGGCGTCCTCCCAGCGGTCGGGGGCCACCTCGGTGACGGCACCGGACCGGGTCTGCGGGAGGTTGAGGATCGACTCCCCGGCGAGGGCACGGTCGATCGCGTCCGGAAGGTCGAGCGCGGTCATCGGCAGCGGCTCAGTAGTACCACGGGTAGGGCGACCAGTCGGGGTCGCGCTTCTCGAGGAACGCGTCCCGGCCTTCGACGGCTTCGTCGGTCATGTAGCCGAGCCGCGTGGCCTCCCCGGCGAAGACCTGCTGGCCCATGAGGCCGTCGTCGACGAGGTTGAAGGCGAACTTGAGCATCCGCTGCGCGTTGGGGGATTTGCCGAGGATCTCGTTGGCCATGTCCAGCGCCGCGGTCTCGAGGTCGGCGTGGTCGACGACCTCGTTGACTGCGCCCATGTCGGCCATCTCCTGGGCCGTGTAGGTGCGGCCGAGGAAGAAGATCTCACGGGCTTTCTTCTGTCCGACCATCTTCGCGAGGTAGGCCGAGCCGTAGCCGGCGTCGTAGGATCCGACGTCGGCGTCGGTCTGCTTGAACTTCGCATGCTCGCGCGAGGCGATCGTCATATCGCACACGACGTGGAGGCTGTGCCCGCCGCCGGCGGCCCAGCCCGGGACGACGGCGATGACGACCTTGGGCATCGTGCGGATGAGGCGCTGGACCTCGAGGATGTGAAGGCGTCCGGCGCGGGCCGGGTCGACGGTCTCGCGGGTCTCGCCCTCGGCGTACTGGTAGCCGGAGCGGCCGCGGATGCGCTGGTCGCCACCGGAGCAGAACGCCCAGCCGCCGTCCTTCTGACTCGGGCCGTTGCCGGTGAGGAGGACGGCACCGACGTCGGGGGTCTGGCGGGCGTGGTCGAGGGCCCGGTAGAGCTCGTCGACGGTGTGGGGGCGGAAGGCGTTGCGCACCTCGGGCCGGTCGAAGGCGATGCGGACGGCCCCGATGTCCGTGCCGTCCGCGTCGATCGCCCGATGGTAGGTGATGTCGGTGAAGTCGAAGCCGGAGACCTCGCGCCACCGGGTGGGATCGAAGATGTCAGAGACGGTCATGACCTCAAGCCTAACGCGGCGGCGGGCACCGCTCGGAGCTGCCGTCCGGGTAGGGTGTGCCCATGGTCGTCTCCGCCCGTGATCTCCCCGTCTCCTTCGCCGACCTCGTGCCCCGGGTCCATGTCCTGCGGCTGCCGATGGTCACGCGCTTCCGGGGCATCACCGAGCGCGAGATCCTTCTCTTCGAAGGCCCTGCGGGTTGGGCGGAGTTCTC
The DNA here is from genome assembly GCF_005502845.1 of Brevibacterium sp. 2SA. Taxonomy (NCBI): domain Bacteria; kingdom Bacillati; phylum Actinomycetota; class Actinomycetes; order Micrococcales; family Brevibacteriaceae; genus Brevibacterium; species Brevibacterium sp. 2SA. The sequence goes on from NZ_SCMW01000016.1 coordinate 52,343, forward strand.
CCCGTTCGTCGAATACGACGCTCGCGAATCCTCCCGCTGGTTGCAGGCGGCCCTCGAGTTCGCCGGACTCCCGGTGCCGGGGCGGGAACCGATTCACGGTGCTCGCGGCGATGTTCCCGATAGCCCTGCCGATGAGCCTGCGTTCGTCGAGGTCAATGCCACCCTGCCGGCGGCCGGTGTCGATGAGGTCGAGGCGATCCTCGCCCGCTATGGGACCGTGAGCACGGTCAAGGCGAAGGTCGCCGAGCACGGTCTCGCCTCACTGCCGGAGGATCTCGCACGGCTGCGCGAGCTGCGACGTCTCTTCCCCGAGGTGGTGCTTCGGCTCGATGCGAATGCGAAGTACTCCCTCGCCGAGGCGGTCGAGGCGAGCGAGGCGTTCGCGGAGTTCGATCTTCAGTACTTCGAACAGCCCGTCCCCGGGGTCGAGGACCTCGCCCGGTTGCGGGAGCGGCTCGCCGACCGGGGACTGCCGGTGCGGTTGGCGGCCGACGAGTCGATCCGCAAAGCCGAGGACCCGCTGCGGGTCGCGGCACTCGGGGCGGCCGAGATCGTCATCGTCAAGGTCCAACCGCTCGGCGGGGTCGCCGCGGCTGCGGAGATCGTCGAACGGTCGGGGCTGCCGGCCGTCGTGTCGTCGGCGCTCGAATCCTCGGTCGGATTGGCCGCCGGGGCCGAACTCGCCGCCCGGCTGCCGCGCACGCAGACGAGCAGGAGCATCCTCGGTGAGCATCCCGCCTGCGGGCTGGGGACAGCGCGCCTCTTCGCCACCGATGTCGTCGCAGGCGGGCTGGTACCCGTCGACGGGCGGATCCCGGTGACGCGAATCGCCCCGGATCCGCAGCGCCTTGAGGCGTTGGCTGCGGATCCGGGGCGATCGGCGTGGTGGGCGGCCCGAGCTCAGGAGTGCTGGGACGTCCTGCGTGCGGTCATTGACTAGCACTCAGGCACTGGCAGAGTCACTGACCCTGGGCACTGGCGAATGGCCTCCGCGTTGAAACGGCACGTCGATCAGCTGGTGAATATGACAGCCGTGGAATGACTGTGCCGACGTGGAAGCACTTTCATTGCGGTGGGATGAATGTTTGATTTGAAGGGCGACGGAGTAGCTAATTGTAACAATTTCATTACATCAGTTTTCAGTGGTGTGACTCTGAATCGGCGGTCCGGAAGACTAAAGAAGTAATGAATGCGATCGTCGTCGCAGGTCATCCCGACTGTACTTAGGATTCTTGAATGCATAGAGCACTTCTCTGCGCTGTTGCCGCTCTCTCGTTGACCCTCTCAGCTTGCGCTGAACCAAGTGCCCCTCCAGAACAGATGCAGTCACCTTCGCAAAAGGATGAGCTGGTGCCGCAGTCTGTCGTGAAGTCCGTTGAATCCTGGCCACTTCTCAACGAGGCGACGATTGAGCCGTTTGCTGAGAATATCGGGCCATTCAGCGGAGATCTGGTGTCGTTGGTGAGTAGTGACGTCAAGGATCTGATGAACGTGCAACTCGCCGCTCAGCAGGCGGGTTCCAAAGAAGAATTTGAAGGCCAGGCAGAAGAGCTCGTGTCTGAGGCCCCCGGGAAACTGAGCGGTTACATGACTGATCAGATGGAACTGGACAAAAAGGACGAAAGCAAAACATTCGCTTGGCCATTGGCATTCGTGCAGCCGATCGACAAAGCGTTCGTTATCGGGGACGACTCCCGGTTTGCATACGGGTGGAACGCAGATATCGAACCAGTTGCCGATGGTATGGGAGTGACTGTCACATTGTTCACCCGGACCGCCTACTGGGTAAAGGACGACAGGGATCGGGAGACACTGATCGTCATCGGACGATGGATCTCGCTGAGCACTGTTGATCCTGCCTATGCGGCGACTTCCGGCGACTATGCATGGAGTATGAGAACTAAGGTCTACAACGCAACTGTATGTCCGTCGGTCAAGGGTGATCCGATAGCGCCTGACTTCAGCGAGGGTGACCATTCCGAAGGCTTCAAGATGCTTGTCGGGCTTGATGAGCGAGATTATGCGCCGGTTGAGGATTTCAGACGTGATGATGATGATAAAGAACTTGAGGAATACATTGCTCGATGTGACGCTTAAAGATGTATATCTAGGCGCGACGGGTCTCTGTCAAGATAGTCCTCGTGGGGATAGCTGACCGACGAGTTGATTGTCGGCAGTTGCATGAGAATTCAATTGACCGCGAGCTCTTCTCCTCGAATGTGGAGTGATGAAACATTTCGACTTTGAAAGGAAGAATTGCGCAAATGTCCAACGAGTACTTCAAGGCTATGAAGAACGTCGAGCGGTTGTCGGAGGAGAGCGCCGAACAGCTGGCAGAGATCAACCGCGTCAACAAGATCAATACTGTGGCAAACGTCGCCGCGGCGGTGAACTCGTCCCGACAGGTGGCGATGCAGGCTGAGCAGCTCGAACTCGAGCGTCAGCGGGCGGAGGCTGAGAGACACTATCAGCTGTCTATGTGGCGCCAGACGGCCGATGGTCGCGCTTACTTTCAATGGAAGGCCGACGCCGAACGGTTGCTGCACGTCTTTCAGGTCAGGCAAGAGATGTGGGTTTCCGCGTGGTCCATGGAAGTCGAAAGGGCGCGCCAGGCTGTCCCTCCGGAAGAAGTGAAACGATTCAAGTCGAGAGCTGGGCAGTTGAGGCAGATCCCTCTTCTCGTCGCCGCGCTCCTGGCACTGCTCATTGCATTCATATCGGTGTGGATATCTGTATACGCGTTCACCGAGGTGAGCTCGAACAATGGATGGGGTGAAGGCACGATTGCGGATGTCATTCTCTTCGTCATCCTGTTCACCCTGCCGACGATGTTTTTCGTCGCATTGGTGGTTTTCCTGGTTGCATATCGCCGCAGTCGTGTCCGAAGGTTCAAGGCCGACACGCGCTTCGACGACGAAAGAGCCAGGCGATATGCCCACTGGGGCTTTGACCCGCTTGCGGTGTCAGAGGACTATGTTGGCTTCACCTGGTTTGAGGACGAGCGAGTCCACGAGTATCTCGGCAGCATCCATAATCTGATTCTGGCGGAGGATACGTTGCCCGAACCGTCTCGCTTGATTGCATTGCGCCTGCCGAAGTCGAAGGAAGGCAACTCTGTCGTGGCACCCGGCCAGATCATCGATCTGATGCAGAGATTCCAGGAGGATCCGCGGGCCGCAAAGCGATCAGAGCTGCCGGCGCAGGACAGCACCAACCTTGTTTCGGATGAATGACCCCTCAGCGACGCTTCTGAAGGATTGAGCGCCGAGCCCCACAGCGACTGGAGTATCTGTGGGGCCCGAGCAGGAGAGGTCAGCCGGCGGCCTGGACGGCCTTGACGGCTTCCTCGGCCACCTTGACGGCGTCCTGCTCGTCACCGTTGGGGGACAGATTTGCGGCCGAAGCAACAGTGTTGCCAACCCTCGCGTAAACGGCGTCGTTCGACGACATCTCTTGGTCACCGAAGCTGTACGCGATTCGGACGCCCGTGGATTCATCGGCACCGGGGACAGAAGCGTCAAATGCCTCTGTCGTCATCTGCATCTCCATGCCCTGCGTATTCATGGTCACGTCGTTGCACTTCTCGGTGATTGCACTTGAGGTCGAGAGCTGTTCGGTAGCTGCTGCTTCGTCAGGGAAGCTCGAGAGGCCGATTGACATCGAGTTGTCGGACGCAATACCTGCAACGGTCGTGCCGTTCGTCGCCTGCGCGGCGTTGAGTCCGGCCATCGCGAGGTCCTTGCACTCGGCGGGCTCGAACTGGGCCTGTTCGAGGGCCTTCGCGGCTTCTCCGCTCGAGATCGCGCTGGTGTCGACCGTCTTGAACGTCTTGCCGTCGAACTGGGTGGTGTCGATGATGTTCTTCAGAGCAGCCTCGTCGAGCTGGGTGGACTGCTGGGTCTCCTCAGCGGCCGGCTGCGAGCCGGAGCCGGAGTCGGCGGAGTCGGACGAACCGCCGCTGGTGCAGCCGGTGAGGGCGAGTCCGGCGGCGAGTGCGATGACGGGCAGTGCGCGTTTCATTGGTCGACCTTTCGAGTCAAAGTTCGGCCAGCACGGTCGGCTGGAGGGGTGGTGCCTGTGAAACCGCTGGGTGGTGCGGCTGAGTTCAATCGTAGTCGAGGCCTCAGCGCGCAGACCCGCGCGGTTGTGCCGGATCAGGCACAACCGTCGGCGGGTCGGACACATCTGCGATCCGGTCCTGGGGGCCGGCCGAGTCAGGGTGGGCGGTGTCTGCGCTGGTCACCTCCGGCTCCGGTTCCTGCGCCGAGGCGATCCGGACCGTCGTGATCTCCTCCTGTCCGTGGGTGGCGAAGTGCTGAGTGCGCTTGCCGGGGATGATCGGGTCGTGCATCGCCGCGGCGAGGCGACCGGTGAACGTCAGCCGTCCCTTCTTGTCCGCCCGCTGCGGATACTCGTTGATCCCGGTCGGGCCGGTGACCGTGATGTCGTATTTGCGTCCCGGTTGGAAGAGGTCGGGGGTGCGCACACGGAAGCTGCCGGTCCCGGTGAGGGAGAAGCCGGCGGCCGACACCGAGCCGAAGCGCACGATCTGTGCGCGGCGTCGAGAGATCTCGACCCGCCAGCCGTGGATGTCGAAGAGGGCATGGCCGGTGAGGTAGGAGAACTCGCCGCCGTCGGCGACGCGCGAGCTCTCGGTCCCACGGCGGCGGGAGGTCTGCGAGCTCTCGTAGTTCCGGTGCCGGTCGAGTGTTGTCAGCCATGCTCCGAGTTCGCGCTGCCAGCTCGTCCAGTTGTGCAGGCCGGTGCTGCGGGGGAACCACGAATGCCGGATGCCCAGAGCGTTGAGGCGGGCGGAGAAGCGCTCGCCCTGCTGGTTGACGAGCGTCTCGAGGAGGTCCCGGTCCTTCGTCTCCTCGAGACTGCCCGATCCGGCGCTGAACCACAGGTCGATGTCGCGGAGGTTCTCGGCCAGTCCGTAGGGCGAGTTCGCGATCCATTCGCTGCGGTCGGCGTCGCGATCGCCGAAGACCGACATCGACCGGGCGCCCTCGCGCATCGCGATGATGTCGAAGGCCGGCACCGCGGTGAGCGGGTCGAGCGGGGAGGAGAACGCCGCGGCCGCACCGTAGCGATCGGGGTGCCAGGCGGCGTACTTCATCGCCCCGTAGCCGCCCATCGACAGGCCGGCGAGCAGCTGGGACTCCCGGTCGGTGTCGATCGAATAGGTCTTGGCGAGGAACTCGGGGATCTCGGTGGTGTGGAACGTCGGCCAGTCGTGGACTTCGCTGCCGACGGCGACCCGCGAATAGGTGCCGGCGCCGCCGTCGGGCATGACGACGAGGTACGGGGTGTCGGCGGTGAGCTCCTCTGCGGCACCGAAGTCCGTCCATGAGCGGAAGTCGTCGCCGCCGCCGTGGAAGAGGTGGATGACGGGGCTGACCTCGGCGGGGATGCCGGGCAGGAGGACGCGGACTCCGACAGTGCGGCCGAGGGCGGGGGAGTAGAGGAAGAATTCGCGCAGCCTCGGTGAGAGTTTGCGCTTGTCGCGGATGTGCCATCGGCGGGCGTCCTTGCCCCGGGGTTCGGGGCCGAGGAAGGCACTGTTCTGGTCGCGGATGGGGAAGCGGCCGCGGTACGAGCGGGCGGCCGTGAGCGATCGGACGGCGCGTGCTCCAACCGCTAAGAGGATCGATCGGCGCATGGAGCGAGCCTAGAGGGTCAACGTGAACCGCAGGTGGGTAAGTGGTTGAATATCGGGTGATGTCGAATTCGAGCGCAATGGCGCAGCAGATCGCCCGCAGTCTGGTCGCAGCCGGAGTCAGGGAGGTCGTCCTCGCTCCCGGGTCCCGGTCGGCACCGCTCGTCTATGCGCTCGCCCCTCTCGCCGAGGCGGGGGTGATCCGCACGCACGTCCGCCTCGATGAGCGCGACGCGGGGTTCCTCGCGCTCGGTCTTGCGCGGGGTCTGCGGGTGAGGGGTGCGCAGACCGGCGGAGTCGGTTCTGCCGTCGCGGTCGTGACGACGTCGGGGTCGGCGGTGGCCAACCTTCATCCCGCTGTCCTCGAGGCCGCGTACGGGCACCTGCCGCTCATCGCCCTGACTGCCGACCGTCCCGCCCGGCTCCGGGCGACCGGCGCCAACCAGACCATCGATGACCAGTCGCAGGTGCTCAGCGACGTCCGCGACCGTATTGACGTCCCCGCCGGCGAGGACGCGGACATCGTCGACCGGGTGGTGACCGGGGCGGTGCGCACTGCGATGGGTCCGGTCGGCGGGATCGGCACCGAGGCGGCCGGACCCGTCCAGGTCAACGTCCAGTTCGACACCCCGCTGGTCCCGACGCCCGACGAACTGCGGGCGTGGACCGATGAGATCGCGGGGTGGGAAGGGGCAGGATGGGCTGAGACGGGCTGGGATGAGTCCAGGCCGAATGCGGGTGGTGCCGCTTCCACCGAGGCTGTAGCGGCCGGGACTGATGTGACCGGGACAGACGCTGCCGGGGCTGATGCGACCGGTGCTGATGTGGCTGGGACGACGGCAGCCGCGCGAACTGAGTCACCCTCAGTCGAGGTGACTGTCACCGAGGGAACTGTCATCGTCGCCGGAGACGCAGGCGGGCACCCCGCCGACTCGCTGCGAGCACTCGCCGCCGATCATCATCTGCCGGTGCTCGCCGAACCCTCGAGCCCGCTGGCGCAGCCCACGGCGGGTGTTGCGACCTTCGTTCCCGCTCATGCCCGGGTGCTCAGCGAACGGACGGACCTGAGAGAGGCGATCCGGACGGTCGTCGTCCACGGCAAACCGACCCTGACGAGGCCCGTGGCCGCATTGCTCGCCGACGCCTCCGTGTCGGTGCAGCGCCTCCCCGATGACATCGATGCGATGGTGCTGACCGTGTCTGACGACAACAGAGTCGACAACACGGGGGCCGACAACAGAGGAGCCGACGACAAGCGAGCGGACGAGGCGGCCTGGCTGCGCTCCTGGGTCGAGGCGGGAGAGTCCTTCGTCACCTCCGCTGCGGATGCCCCGCCGACCCCGCAGGCGAACCCCCAGCCGACCGCCCGCGCGATCACCGAGCATCTCGCCGTACAGGAC
>NZ_SCMW01000017.1:0-58831 GCF_005502845.1 Brevibacterium sp. 2SA
CTCCCCACCCCGTGGGCGACACGTCAGCCCGACAGGCTCGGCTTCGTCCCTGGTCAGCTACGATGAGCTGGTTGAATCACCGTCGATTCGTGCAAAGGTGCACCCCATGTCCGATAATCCCCAGCAATCCGCCCAACCCGGCCCTGCCGACGGCCCCGGCACCCCCGCCTCGGCGAGCCCCGGCAACCACCTCTCCGATGGCGACCATCTCTCCGTCCTCGGCTACAGCGACTCCTTCGACCGATCGATGAGCCTGTGGGCGAACTTCGCCCTCGGATTCACGTACCTCTCCCCGCTCGTCGGCGTCTACTCGCTGCTCGCCGTCGCCCTGGCCGCCGGCGGTCCGCCCTCGATCTGGTGGATCGTCATCGTCGCCGCCGGTCAGCTCCTCGTCGCCCTCGTCTTCGGCGAGGTCGTCTCCCAGTTCCCCATCGCCGGCGGCATCTACCCGTGGACGCGCCGGCTCTGGGGCAAGCGGTACGCGTGGATGGCCGCGTGGGTCTACATCTGCGCGATGATCGTGACGATCACCTCGGTGGCGGAGTTCGGGGCGGGCTTCGTCGCGAGCCTCTTCGGCCTCGAACTCACCCGCAACGTCACCCTCATCCTCGCGCTCGTCCTCCTCGTGCTGGCGCTGGCGATCAACTTCAGCGGCACGAAATGGCTCGCCCGCATCGCCCGCATCGGCCTCTTCGCCGAACTCATCGGCGTCATCGGGCTCGGGCTCTTCCTCCTCATCTTCGAGCGCAAGCACCCGTTCTCCGTGTTCTTCGACGCGATGGGAGTCGCCGGTGACGGCAGCTACCTCGCGGCCTTCATGGGTGCGGCCGTCGCCGGCCTCTTCCTCTTCTACGGCTTCGAAGCGTGCGCCGACGTCGCCGAGGAGGTCTCGGACCCCGCCCGCCGCATCCCCAAGGCGATGATCATGACGATCATCGTCGGGGCGGTCTCCGCGCTCTTCTCCTTCGGCGGCTACGTCCTCGCCGCCCCGAACCTCGACGCGATCGTCGCCGGCGAGGTCGCCGACCCGATCCCCTCGATCCTCGAGGGCAGCCTCGGCCCGGTCGGCGCGAAGCTCTTCCTCCTCATCGCGATCCTCGCGTTCATCTCCTGCGTGCTCAGCCTCCAGGCCGCCGCCTCGCGCCTCATCTTCAGCTTCGCCCGCGACGGGATGATGCCCGGCCACCGGTGGCTCTCGAAGGTCACCGAGGGCACGAAGGTCCCCCGCAACGCCCTCATCGTCGCCTGCACGGCACCGGCGCTCATCTGCGTGCTCATCTGGTTCAACGACGGCATCCTCGTCGCCGTCACGTCGTTCGCGATCCTCGGCATCTACCTCGCGTTCCAGATGGTCGTCCTCGCCTCCCTGCGGCAGCGGGCCAAGGGGTGGAAGCCGGCCGGGCCGTGGTCGCTGGGGGCGTGGGGCGCCATCGTCAACGTGCTCGCACTCGCGTACGGCATCTTCGCGATGATCCTCCTCGCGATGCCCGGCGATACCGGCGCGTTCTTCTCCGACTACATCGTCCTCATCGGGCTCGTCGTCGTCCTCGCCGCCGGGTTCCTCTACCTGTTCATCGCGCGACCGGATCGGAAGTCCGACGCCCCGCAGGACGATGCCATCGCCGTCGCCGAGGCGATCCGATCCCACCAGCGCCGCTGACCCTGCCGCGCCTCACCGGCCGGACGGGCGTCGCGCGCTGACCCGGCCGCGCCGCACCGGCCGGAAGGGCACCGCGCGCTGCCTCGACGGCGAAAAGTGCAGGTGCGCGCGAAACGCACTCCCGCGTGCGAGAAGTCTGGCGGTGCGGCGGCACTGCGGGCCAAAAGTGGAATTGCCCGACAACTAGGCGTCGGCAAAACCACTTTTCGCCGACACGTAGGGTGTGCCGCCCCGAGCCTCACCGGCCGGAAGGGTGCCGCGCGCTGCCTCGGTGGCGAGAAGTGCGGGTGCGTGCGAAACGCACTTCCGCGGGCGAGAAGTCGAACGGGCGGCGACATTGCGGGTCAAAAGTGAAAATGCCCGACAACTAGGCGTCGGCAAAACCACTTTTCGCCGACACGAGGGGTGTGTCGCCCTAGCAACGTCGTGCGGAACGGCAGGCCGCGGGCAACGGAACGGCGGGCCGCGGGCAGCGGAACGGCGGGCCACCTCGGCGCTGGCACATAAAAATACATAGCTCTGCATAACAATTCGACATGGGTGGCGTCGGAGAGATACAGTGATGACCATGTCGAAAGTTCTCTCAACTCTGCCCGTCGGCGAATACGTCGGCATCGCCTTCTCCGGTGGCCTGGACACCTCGTGCGCGGTCGCCTGGATGCGCGACAAGGGCGCGATCCCGTGCACGTACACCGCCGACATCGGCCAGTACGACGAGCCCGACCTCGACGGCGTGACCGCGCGGGCGAAGGAGTACGGGGCGGAGATCGCGCGCTTCGTCGACGCCAAGCGCCTCCTCGTCGAAGAGGGCTTCGTCGCCCTACAGTGCGGTGCGTTCAACGTCCGCTCGGGCGGGAAGACCTACTTCAACACGACGCCGCTGGGCCGGGCCGTGACCGGCACGATGCTCGTGCGCGCCATGAAGGAGGACGGCGTCGACATCTGGGGCGACGGCTCGACCTACAAGGGCAACGACATCGAGCGGTTCTACCGCTACGGCCTCATGGCCAACCCGAAGCTGCGCATCTACAAGCCGTGGCTCGACTCGACGTTCGTCGAGGAGCTCGGCGGGCGGCAGGAGATGAGCGAATGGCTCGTCGCCCACGGCTACCCGTACCGCGACTCCGCGGAGAAGGCGTACTCGACGGACGCGAACATCTGGGGCGCGACGCATGAGGCGAAGAGCCTCGAGTTCCTCGACGCCGGACTCGACATCGTCGAACCGATCATGGGCGTCGCCGCCTGGCGCGACGACGTCGAGGTTGAGACCGAAGAGGTCTCGGTCCGCTTCGAAGCCGGGCGGCCCGTGGCGATCAACGGCGAGGTCTTCGACGACCCCGTTGCCCTCGTCTACAAGGCCAACGAGATCGGCGGCCGGCACGGCCTCGGCGTCTCCGACCAGATCGAGAACCGGATCATCGAGGCGAAGTCGCGCGGCATCTACGAAGCCCCGGGCATGGCGCTGCTCCACATCACGTACGAGCGCCTGCTCAACGCGATCCACAACGAGGACACGATCGCCCTCTACCACGAGGAGGGGCGCCGCCTCGGCCGCCGGATGTACGAAGGCCGCTGGCTCGACCCGCAGTCGCTCATGCTCCGCGAATCCATGCAGCGGTGGGTCGCCTCGGCGATCACGGGCGAGGTCACCCTGCGCCTGCGCCGCGGTGACGACTACACGATCGTCAATACCGAGGGCCCCAACCTGTCCTACCACCCGGAGAAACTGTCGATGGAGCGCGTCGGCGACGCCGCGTTCGGCCCTGAGGACCGGATCGGGCAGATGACGATGCGCAACCTCGACATCGCCGACTCCCGTGCCCGCCTCGAGCAGTACGCGGCGATGGGCATCGTCTCCGGCCCGACCTCGGAGCTCGTCGGCTCTCTCGAGGCCGGTGGCGCCGAGGAGATCGCGAGCTCCCCGGTCGACGTCGATGCCGCGACCGACCGTTCAGGCCTCTCCGCCGCGTTCGACACCGGCACGGACTGAGCCCGCCCCGGACCGAGCCCGGCACGGAGTGCGCCCGCCCCAGACTGAGGTCACCCCGAACTGAGGTCACCGGGCGAGAGCGCCCGCACCGACACACCGACGCCCCCGCGGGGGATCCGACTCGACATCACGACGAATCTCGAGCCGGATCCCCCTCGGGGGCGTCGTGTCAGGCAGCACGTCGGGTCACGCGGCGATCCGAGCGGTGCGGACCGCTGACTGCGACCCCACCCGATCATCGGGCGACCGACACCAGCCGACCACCGGGCAGCCGATCACCGGGCGACTGCGGTGCCTGGGGCGGCCCTACGCCATCATCGTCGTCGCGGCCTCGTCGATGAGGTCGGCGACGGCCTTCGGCTGCGAGGCCAAAGAGGCGTGGCTGGCGTCGAGCTCGATCGTCTTCTGCGGCTGCATCCGCTCGGCCATTCGGCGCTCGTTGTCCGGGGCGATCATCCGGTCCTGCGTCGAGACCTGGTACCACGTCGGCTTCGCCTTCCACGCCGGGGCCGTGATCATGTCCTCAAACGTCGATCCCAGCGGCGCCTTCTGCGTCACCGCCATGACGAGGGCCTGCTCGTCGCCGAGGTCCTGGCAGAAGCTCTCGTGGTACTTGTCCTGCGCGATCCAGAGGTAGCCGTCGGAGTCGGGGGCGATGCTCGCAGCACCCTCGGGCGGCATCTCCTGGGTGATCCCACCGGGGCTCTCCCCGGCATCGGGGGCGAATGCGGCGATGTAGACGAGGCCGAGGACGTTGGACTGGTCGCCCATCTCGGTGATGACGGCACCGCCGTAGGAGTGGCCGACGAGGATGACCGGGCCGTCGATCTGGGCGACCATCTTCCGCGTGCGCTCGGCATCATCGCCGAGCGAGGTGAGGGGGTTCTCGACCGCGTGGAGATCGGTGTAGCCCCGCTTGCTCAGCTCGACGATGACATCGGCCCAGTGGGCGGCACCTCCCCAGAATCCATGGACCAGGACGACAGCAGGCTTCTCTGACATGTGTACTCCTCGGTTCGTGAAAGACGCCTCTGACCAGCGTCTTCCCACCATTGATGGGACGTGCCGGGCCGACGGCCCATTGCGAGAATACAACGGGACTTGACGCTGTTACCGGGGAGTCTCCTGGGAACCCGGGACCCGATCGCGTCTCAATCGGCCGTCAATCAATTGTCTGGACAAATTGATCTCATGAAACTCTTTTGACCGGACAAATATCTCGCTAGGGTGGAGATGTCCACCTCGGTCTTCGAAGGAGAAGTCATGGTCAACCCACTCGGCGTCGCCGTCATCGGCGCAGGCATGGCTGGTCGCGCCCACGCCGCCGCCTGGCGCGCAGCCCCCAGCGAAACCACTCCCCCGGTCCGGCTCGTCTCCGTGTGCGACATGGTCCCGGAGGTCGCCGAGGCGGCCGCCGCCCACTTCGGCTACGAGCGCTATGACACCGACTGGCGCACCATCGTCGACGCCGATGACATCGACATCGTCAGCGTCGTCGTCGCGAACTCCCTCCACCGTGAGCTCGTCGAGGCTCTGCTCGCCGCCGGCAAGAACGTCCTGTGCGAGAAGCCGCTGACCGACACCATTCCCGACGCCGAGGCGATGGTCGCCGCCGCTGAGGCCGCACCGACGATCGCGCGCCTCGGCTTCACCTTCCGCCGCGCGCCCGGGATCGCCGCGATCGCCGACCTCGTCGCCGACGGCACCCTCGGCCCCGTCCACCACATCGACGCCCACTACTGGACCGACTACGCGTGCTCACCGCTGGCCCCGATGAGCTGGCGCTACACCGGCGACATGGGCACCGGGGCACTCGCCGACCTCGGCAGCCACCTCACCGACACCGTCGAATTCATCGCCGGCCCGATCCTCGCGGTCTCCGGCGGCCGGTTCCACACCGCGATCACCGAACGCCCGCTGCCGCTCGGTCACGTCATCGGCCATGACCACGTCGAGGTCAGCGATGAGTACGAGCCGGTGACGAACGACGACTACGCCGGATTCGGCGTCGAGTTCCCCACCGGGTCGGGCACGATCCAGGTCTCGCGCATCTCGGCCGGCCACCCGAACACGCTGGCCGTCGAGGTCTTCTGCGAGAACGGCTCGGCCCGCTTCGACATGCGCTCACCCGGCTCGATCGACCTCGGCACGACGAGCGGCGACCCGCTGCGCGACGGACTGACGACGGTCCAGCTCGGCCCGGCCCACCCCTACATCGCCGACGGCCTGCCGATGGCGGCGCCCGGCATCGGCATCGGCCAGAACGACGGCTTCGTCTTCCAGGCCCGCTCCTTCCTCCAGGAGGTCGGCGGACGACCCGCCGCCGACTCCCTCCCCCGCTGCGCGACCTTCGCCGAGGGCCTCCACGCCCTGGCCGTGCGCGACGCCGTCATCGCCTCCGCGGCACACGCGGGCGCCCGCGAGGAGGTGCCGACGTGAAGTTCGGCGTCTACACCGCGATCCTCCACGATCGTCCGCTGCCCGAGGCGCTCGCCGTCATCCGCGACCTCGGGCTCGACGCCGCGGAGATCAACGTCGGCGGCTTCCTCCCACCCGTCCACATGCCGACGATCGATGAGATACTGACCTCCGACACCGCCCGCGACGACTACCTCGGCATCTTCGCCGAGGCGGGAGTCGAGCTCGCGGGCCTCAACGCCAACGGCAATCCCCTCCACCCGGATCCCCACATCGGCCCGCCGACCCTTGCCGACATCGACCGCGCCATCCGCGTCGCGCACCGGCTCGGCCAGACCCGTGTCGTGACGATGTCCGGTCTTCCCGGTGCCGGCGCCGAGGCGGCCGTCCCCACCTGGATCGTCAATCCCTGGGAGTCCTCCCTCCTCGACATCCTCGACGACCAGTGGGCCCGCGCGGTCCCGGTGTGGCGCGACCTCGACCGCCTCGCCGCCGACCACGGGGTGAGGATCGCCATCGAGATGCACCCGCACAACCTCGTCTTCAATCCCGCGACCCTCGAACGCCTCATCGATGCTGCGGACGCGGAGAGCATCGGCGCGGAGATGGACCCCTCCCACCTCTTCTGGCAGGGCATCGATCCGCTCGCCGCGATCGACCACCTCGGCGACCGGGTCGTCCATGCCGCGGCCAAGGACGTACGGATCAATCCGGCCGCCGCGATCCACGGCGTCCTTGACGACCGCCACACCCGCTTCAGCGGCGACCGGATCACCCGGATCCGCGGGGATGCGACGATCAGCAGGTGGCCCGCGGAGTCCGCGTGGGACTTCGTCGCGCTCGGCCGCGGCCACGACCAGGCGTTCTGGGATCGGTTCGTCGCGGCCCTCCACGCCGTCGATCCGGACATGGCCGTGCACATCGAACACGAGGACGAGGACCTCGGCCGGATCGAAGGACTCGACACCGCCGCCGAGGTGCTGCTGACCGCCCGCGATCACGTGCAGTGAGTGCGCCGGAGGGTCAGGTGCGCCGAGGCGGTCGAGTGGGCGTCTGCGCCCGGTAAGCTCGGGGAGAGAGCAAGGAGAGAACATGGCGCGTGCACCCGAGATCGAACTCACCGAGGAGTTCTTCGGTCCTCTCGACCGTGCGAGCGGTGCGACGCCTCTCTACGTCCAGATCGCCCGTCGGCTCGAAGCCGCGATCGCCGCCGGCGATCTCGCCGCCGGCACGCGGCTGGAGAACGAGGTGTCGATGGCCAAGCGCCTCGGCTTGTCCCGGCCGACGATCCGCCAGGCGATCCAGGACCTCGTCGACAAGGGGATGCTCGTGCGCCGCCGCGGCGTCGGCACACAGGTCCTTCAGCGGCCTGTCGCCCGCGCCGTCGATCTCACGAGCCTCAACGAGGACCTCGAGAAGTCGGGCAACAAGCCGGCGACGACGGTGCTCTCCCACCAGGTCATGGCCGCCGACCGCGACACCGCCGACCACCTCGGCGTCGCCGAGGGAGCACCGACGCTGCATCTGCGCCGGCTGCGGCTCATCGGGGCGACTCCGCTCGCCCTCCTCCACAACATCCTGCCGGAGCCGTTCGCCGACATCACGGCGGGCGAACTCGTCACCACCGGGCTCTATGAGACGCTGCGGGCACGCGGGGTCGTCTTCTCCGTCGCCCACCAGCGCATCGGCGCGCGTGCCGCCGCCCCCGACGAAGCCGATCTCCTCGACACCCCCGCCGAGGCGCCGCTGCTGACGATGCAGCGGACCGCGCTCGACAACTCCGGGGCGATCATCGAATGGGGAGACCACTGCTACCGGCCCGACCTCTACTCGTTCGAGACGACGCTCGTCGCCCGGTGACCCGGCCTGCGCAGCTGTCGTCGGTGCGACTCCCCCGGCAACTGCACCGGAGCGCTGGCCCCGTCTCCGCCACGGCGATCTGCCCCGGCGCGATGTGCCACGCCGCCACCCTCGTCGTGGCCGACGGACGTCCATCCCCTGGTCAGCGTCGCCGAGGAGATCCGCGAGAGAAAAAGGGGTGACGCAGACCTCCAAGAGTGATATTGTCATGACAAATAGTTTGTCCTGACAAAGATTGAGCATCCGCTCGGACTGCGTCAGACCACGGACTCACGGCAACGCCGCCGCACGGAAGGAACGGAAAGTCCATGCCCCAGGCACCCTCCTCGGAGCCGCAGACCACCACCGGCTCAACCGCGCCCTTCGACCTTGTCAGCATGGGCCGGATCGGCGTCGACATCTACCCTCTCCAGGACGGTGTCGGCCTCGCCGAGGTCGCGACCTTCGGCAAATACCTCGGCGGTTCGGCCTCGAACGTCGCCGTCGCCGCGGCCCGGTACGGACTCGACTCGGCCGTCATCACCGCGACCGGCGACGACCCCTTCGGGCGCTACCTCAAGGCCGAGCTCGCCCGCCTCGGCGTCGACAACCGCTTCGTCGGCACCGATGCCGAGCACAACACTCCGGTGACGTTCTGCGAGATCTTCCCGCCCGATGACTTCCCGCTCTACTTCTACCGCGATCCGATCGCCCCCGACCTCACGATCACCGAGGCCGACCTCGACCTCGCGGCGATCGCGCAGGCACGGATCTTCTGGGCCACCGTCACCGGGCTCAGCCGCGAACCGAGCCGGACGGCCCACCACGCCGCGTGGCAGGCGCGGAACCGGGCCGAGCACACGATCCTCGACCTCGACTACCGCCCGATGTTCTGGTCCGATCCGGCCACCGCCACCGCCGAGGTGGGCCGTGCCCTCGAGCACGTCACCGTGGCCGTGGGCAACCGCGAGGAGTGCGAGATCGCCGTTGGCGAGACCGATCCCGACCGCGCCGCCGACGCCCTGCTCGCACGCGGCATCGAACTCGCGATCGTCAAGCAGGGCCCCAAGGGGGTGCTCGCGAAGACCGCGACCGAGCGCGTCGAAGTCCCGCCCTACCCCGTCGACGTCGTCAACGGCCTCGGCGCCGGGGACGGATTCGGCGGTGCGCTGTGCTTCGGGCTGCTCGCCGGGTGGGAACTCGACTACCTCCTGCGCTTCGCCAACGTCGCCGGAGCCATCGTCGCGACCCGCCGCGAATGCTCGACCGCGATGCCCACGACCATCGAGGTCACCGAGGTCATCGGAACACCCCCGACCGCCTCGGCGAATGACACCACAACCCCCGTCGCCGCGACATCGAAGGACCGCTGATGCCGACCTCCACCCTCTCCCCCGCCGCGCTCGCCCGCCTCCGCGATGCCCGCTTCGACGATCCGGGCGCGATCTCCGCCGCTTGGTCGGCCCGGACGCGGCGTCCGATCGGCGGCAGCGACTCCCGCCTCTTCATCGTCGCCGCCGACCATCCCGCCCGCGGGGCGAACAAGGTCGGCGACGATCCGCTCGCTATGGCCGACCGCGCGGACCTCCTCGAGCGGCTCGCGACGGCACTGGCCCGCCCCGGCGTCGACGGCGTCCTCGCCACCCCCGACATCCTCGATGACCTCGCGTTCCTCGGCTGCCTCGAGAACCGGCTCGCCGTCGGGTCGATGAACCGCGGTGGGCTCGCCGGCTCCGGCTTCGAGATCGACGACCGCTTCACCGGCCACACCGCCGCCGGCATGGCCCGCGACGGCATCGATCTCGCGAAGACGCTGCTGCGCATCAGCCTCGGCGACCCGGCGACCGCCTCGGCGCTCGAGGCCAACGCCCGCGCCATCAACGCGTGCGCGGAGCACGACATCCCCGTCATGCTCGAGCCCTTCCTCAGCGAATGGGTCGACGGGAAGGTCCGCAACCTCCTCACCCCCGAAGCCGTCATCACCTCGATCGGCATCGCCCAGGGACTCGGCACCACCTCGGCGCACACCTGGCTGAAGATCCCCGTCGTCGACGACATGGAACGCGTCCTCGCCGCGACGACCCTGCCGACCCTCCTCCTCGGCGGCGAGCGCTCGACCGACCCGGAGGCGACGTTCCGCCGCTGGGAGGCAGCGCTCGCACTGCCCGGAGTGCGCGGCCTCGTCATCGGCCGCTCGATCGTCTACCCCGCCGACGGCGACGTCGCCGGGGCCGTCGACCGCGCCGCCGCACTCGTCCACGGATCCGAGAGGGCCACAGCATGACCAACGAATGGTTCCACCCCCGCGGAACACTCACCCGTGACGGCTTCGAATCCGTCGTCGACGCGACGCTCGAGGGCTGGGCGCACACGGGGCTGAAGATCGCCGACCTCGGCGGTCCCGTTCCCACGGAGAACGCCGACAGCGGGGAGACCGCTGGAAGCGACGGGCCCACTGCCGGCGGGGACCGCGCTGACAAGGTCGACTTGCCCGCCGAGGCGGTCGAACGCGTCATCGTTCCGCTGAGCGGGGAGGCGTTCACCGTCGACTACACGCTGACCGACGGCACGACCGGAGAGCAGACCCTGACCGGCCGGCCCTCGGTGTTCCAGGGTCCCGCCGACTGTCTCTATCTGCCCACGGGCACCTCGGCGAGCCTGCACGGGGTCGGTCGCCTCGCGGTCTGCGAGGCCCCGACGACGGAGACCCGCCCGGTCCAGTTCCTCTCCGCCGCCGAGGTCCCCGTCGAACTCCGCGGTGCGGGCCGCTCGAGCCGCCAGGTCCACAACTTCGCGACCCCCGCGGGGCTCGACTGCGTGAAGATCATCGCGTGCGAGGTCATCACGCCCGCGGAGAACTGGTCGTCCTTCCCGCCCCACAAGCACGACGAGGCGATCGCCGGGGAGGAGTCCCGCCTCGAGGAGATCTACTACTTCGAGACGGCCGTCTCCCGCGGTGTCGACGCGCCCGCAACCGCCGATCCGTTCGCCCTCTTCACGACGTATTCGTCACCGGCCGGGGAGATCGAGACCTCGGCGATCGTGCGCACCGGCGACGTCGCCCTCGTCCCTTTCGGCTATCACGGACCGCTCGCGGCCGCCCCCGGATACGACAACTACTACCTCAACGTCATGGCCGGCCCCGACCCCGAACGCGTGTGGCTCATCACCGACGATCCGGCGCACGGCTGGGTGCGGGAGCAGTGGGAGGGCCAGGAGTTCGACAACCGGCTGCCCTATGGGCGTGAGACTGCAGATGCGACGGAGGAGAACTGAGATGGCCACGACGATGACGGTCGCCCAAGCGCTGATGACCTTCCTCTCCCGCCAGTACACCGTCGACGGGGACATCCGGCAGCGGACGATCGCGGGCACCTTCGGGATCTTCGGCCACGGCAACGTCGCCGGCATCGGGCAGGCGCTGCGCCAGCTCGCCCACGACGAACCCGGGGCGATGCCCTACCACCAGGCCCGCAACGAACAGGCGATGGTCCACGAGTCCGTCGGCTTCGCGCGGATGAATCGGCGCCGGTCGACCTTCGCCTCGGCGGCCTCGGTCGGACCGGGGGCCGCGAACATGCTCACGGGTGCGGCCCTGGCGACCGCGAACCGGATGCCCGCACTCCTCCTGCCCTCCGACACGTTCGCCACGCGGGTGGCCGATCCCGTGCTCCAGCAGCTCGAACACCCCCACGACACATCACTGCAGGTCACCGACGCGTTCCGGCCGCTGTCGCGGTTCTTCGACCGGGTCGACCGGCCCGAGCAGCTCTTCTCGATCGCGCTGGCCGCGATGCGCGTGCTCACCGACCCGGCGGAGACCGGTGCGGTGACGATCGCCCTGCCCGAGGACGTCCAGGCCGAGACCCTCGAGGTCCCCGAGGAGTTCCTCGCCGAACGCGACTGGCATCTGCGCCGGCCGCTGCCGGAGTGGGGGCCGCTCACCCGCGCGGTCGCGGCGATCGAGGAGGCGAGGACCCCACTCATCATCGCCGGCGGCGGCGTCCTCTACTCCGGCGCCGAGGACGAGCTGCGCACCTTCGCCGAGGCAACGGGCATCCCCGTGGCCACGACGCAGGCCGGCGGTGGGGTGCTCGACTGGAACCATCCGCTCAATCTCGGCGGGATCGGGGCGACGGGATCGACGGCCGCTAATCGGATCGCCGCCGAGGCCGACGTCGTCATCGGCATCGGCACCCGCTACAGCGACTTCACGACGGCCAGCCGCACGGTGTTCGGCCACCCCGACGTCCGCTTCGTCAACCTCAACGTCGCCGGCTTCGACGCGTTCAAGCACGGCAGCCGCTTCCCCATCGTCGCCGATGCCAGGGAGGGCATCCGCGGTCTGCGCGAGCACCTCGGCGATCATCGGGTGAGCACGGAGCTGCGCCGTCGGATCGAGACCGAACGCGATGTGTGGACGGCGACGGTCGACGCCGCAGTGGCACCGACGCAGGCCGCACTGCCGGGCCAGGCGGAGATCATCGGCGCGGTGAATCGCGCCGCCGGCCCCCGCGACGTCGTCATCCAGGCCGCCGGCTCCCTGCCCGGTGACCTGCAGAAACTCTGGCGCACCCGCGATCCGCTCGGCTACCACGTCGAATACGCGTTCTCGTGTATGGGCTACGAGATCGCCGGCGGGCTCGGGGTGCGGCGCGCGATCGACGCCGCCGATGCGCTCATCGCCGCGACAGGCGACGACGACAGCGCGGTCCCACCCGACGGCAGCGTCGTCGAGGCCGCGGACCGCAACGCGATCGTCATGGTCGGCGACGGCTCCTACCTCATGCTCCACACCGAACTCGTCACCGCCGTCGCCGAGGGCCTCAAGCTCATCGTCGTCCTCGTCCAGAACCACGGCTACGCCTCGATCGGGCACCTCTCCGAGACCGTGGGCGCGCCCCGGTTCGGGACGTGGTACCGGAAGTACGACGCCGAGGCGACCGACTTCCGCACCGACGAGGTCCTCCCCGTCGATCTCGCCGCCAACGCCCGGTCCTACGGGATCGACGTCGTCGAGATCGCGCCGGGCCCGGACGCGAGCACCCGACTCGCCGAGGCGGTCGCCGCCGCCCGTGAGGCACCGACCTCGACGCTCATCCACATCGACTCCGACCCGCTCGTCTACGCCCCCGACGGTGAGGGCTGGTGGGACGTCCCCGTCGCCGAGACCTCGACGATGTCGGACACGCAGGCCGCACGCGAGGAGTACGAGATCGCCGTGAAGAAGCAGAGGCCGCTGCTGTGACCGCGACCACCGCTGCGGCAAACCCCGCTGCGACGATGAGCACGCCGACCACCGACCCGACCCGCACCCGAAGGACCACTGACATGACCACGACGACGCAGTCACCCGCCGATTCCTCGCCCCGCGCCCAGACCCTGCGCATCGGCACGGCCCCGGACTCGTGGGGCGTGTGGTTCCCCGACCATCCCGGCCAGGTGCCGTGGCAGCGCTTCCTCGACGAGGTCGCCGCGGCCGGCTACACGTGGATCGAGCTCGGACCCTACGGCTACCTCCCCACCGACCCCGGCCGACTGGGCGAGGAACTCGACTCCCGCGGACTCAAGCTCTCCGGCGGCACCGTCTTCACCGGCTTCCACAAGACCGACGACCAGTGGGGTCGCGCGTGGGCGCAGGTCGAGAAGATCGCGGCGCTGACGCAGGAGCTCGGCGGCGAGCACATCGTCGTCATCCCCGACCTGTGGCGCTCCGACGCCACGAGCGAAGTCCTCGAACCGCGCACCCTCGACACCGAGGGCTGGACGCGTCTGGCGGCCGGCCATGACCGCCTCGGGAAGGCTCTGGAGGAGGAGTTCGGCCTCCACCAGCAGTTCCATTCCCATGCCGACTCCCACGTCGGCACCCATTCGGAGGTCGAGCGGTTCCTCGAACTCACCGATGAGGCGTACACGAACCTCTGCCTCGACACCGGGCACTTCTCCTACTACGGCGGGGACAACCTCAAGCTCATCGCCGACCATCCCTCGCGGATCGGCTACCTCCACCTCAAACAGGTCGACCCGGTGAAGATCTTCGATGTCCTCAAGTCCGACACCCCGTTCGCCGAGGCGGTCGCCGACGGGATCATGGTCGAACCGAACCAGGGCATCCCTCCGCTCGATCCGATCATCGAGGCGATCGCCGGGCTGGCTCCGGACACCTTCGCGATCGTCGAACAGGACATGTTCGGATGCAGCGTCGACGCCCCGTTCCCGATCGCCGAGCGCACGCTCTCGACGATCCTCACCTCCACCCCGGCCGCGGTCACCGACCGCTGAGCCGACCCACGACTCTGCACCGCAGCAGACGACCCGACCGAACTCAAGGAGAACCCCACCATGGCACAGTTCGACCCCACTGCCGACTTCCGCGTCGGAGTCGTCGGCGCCGGGATGATGGGCGCCGACCACGTCAAGCGCCTCACGCACACGATCAGCGGGGCGACGGTCTCGGCCGTCATCGAACCCGATGAGGGGCGAGCGCAGGCCGCTGTCGCCAACGCCCCCGGAGCGCAGGCCTTCTCCCGCGTCGAGGATGCGATCGCCGCCGGCGCCGTCGACGGACTCCTCGTCGCCACCCCCGGATTCCTCCACGAGGCCGTCCTCCTGCCCGCCATCGAGGCGGGGCTGCCCACCCTGTGCGAGAAGCCGCTGACGCCGGACCCGGAATCCTCGTGGCGGGTTCTCGAAGCCGAGCAGGCGGGCGGGAAGAAGCTCATCCAGGTCGGCTTCATGCGCCGCTTCGACCCCGAGTACCGGCAGCTGCGCGAGCTGGTGACCTCCGGGGACAGCGGCGAGCTGCTCATGCTCCGGTGCGCCCACCGCAATCCGGCAGTGCCGGACTCGTACCAGCAGGAGTCGCTCATCACCGACTCCGTCGTCCACGAATTCGACATCGTCCCGTGGCTCGCCGGCTCCCCCATCGCTGCCGTCGAGGTCCGCTTCGCCCGCCGGAACCGGCTCACCCCGGACCGACTGCGGGAACCGATCCTCGTGCTCATGGAGCTGGAGAACGGCGTCCTCGTCGACCTCGAGATGAACGTCAGCGTGCAGTTCGGCTACCAGGTGACCACCGAGGCGGTCTTCGAGTCGGGAATCGCGCGGATCGGTGAGCCCACCGGCCTGCAGCGGTGGTCCGACCGTCGGTTCACGATGGGCGAGCACGCCGATTTCACCACCCGTTTCGCGACTGCCTACGACGCGCAGGTCCAGGCCTGGGTCGATGCCGCCCGCCGCGGGGAGATCGCCGGACCCTCCGCGTGGGACGGCTACCGCGTCGCCGTCGCGTGCCAGGAAGGCGTCGCCTCCCTGGGCGGGGCGGGCAGGCGCCCCCTCGATGTCCCCGAGATGCCCGCGTTCTACGCGTGAGGAGCCGATCATGAAGCTCGCCTACGACCCCACCCCGTTGCACCACACGCACCGGCTGCTCGACTTCGCGGCCGCGACCGCCGACCTCGGGTTCGAGCACATGCAGCTGACCCCGCATCCGGACTTCGCGACGCACTTCCGCTACCCGAAGATGGACCGCGACCTCATCGCCCGGTTCGCTCGCAGCGTCGACGCCGCCGGCATCACGGTCCCCGCCCTGCTGCCGGTGCAGCGGATCGCCTGGCCGGATGAGGCGAAGAGGGATGCCGCGGTGAGGAACTTCCTCCGGGTCATCGAGATCGCCGTCGACCTCGGGGTGGAGACGATCAACACCGAATTCAGCGGCCGCCCCGAGTCCTTCGAGGAGTCCGAGGAGTCGTTCTACCGATCGATGGATGAGATCCTGCCCGTCATCGAGCGGGAGGGGCTCAGACTCAACTTCGATCCGCACCCCGACGACTTCGTCGAGGACGGGCACGAGGCGTGGCGGGTGCTGCGCGGCCTCGACTCGGACGCGATCGGCTTCGTCTACGTCGCCCCGCACACCTTCCACTACGGCGACTGCCTCGACACCCTCGTTCCCGAACTCGGCGATCGCCTGCGGGCCGTCTACATCTCCGACGCCTTCGACCACCGGGCCTCACACGGGCTGCGATACATCGCGAACCCGCCGACCACCTCGGCGCGGGTGCACCAGCACCTCAAGGTCGGCGACGGGGACGTCGATTTCGAGGCCCTCTTCAGCCGCCTCGGCGAGTCCGGGTTCCTCGACCGGCCCGATGCGCTCATCGTCTCCAACGTCTTCGGGGAGAACGAGAACAACGACGCGGTCACCCGGTACCAGAAGACGACGATCGACGACCTCGTCGCCCGGCACGGAGGCGATGCCGACTGACGACCGCACGCACCACCTGATCGCCTCGGGCTACCCGCCGCAGCCTCGGCGCTGACCATCCGACCACGCACCACCTGACCCCATCAGCCCTGTTCCCTGCGGGACCGCATCCGCGGTTCCGTCCCCAACCATTGCTCGAATCCAGGCACGGCGCCGCACGGGCGCCGGGACGCACGTCATTCGAAGGAGAGTGATCGCCATGAGCGGACAACAGAAA
Source organism: Brevibacterium sp. 2SA (assembly GCF_005502845.1). Taxonomy (NCBI): domain Bacteria; kingdom Bacillati; phylum Actinomycetota; class Actinomycetes; order Micrococcales; family Brevibacteriaceae; genus Brevibacterium; species Brevibacterium sp. 2SA. The sequence goes on from NZ_SCMW01000017.1 coordinate 16,391, forward strand.
TCCCTGGTGGACCTGCCCCCGGACACGAAGGGGCCGCACACCTCGCGACTGGGCATCATCGCCGTCGTCGCGACGTTCGGCGGCCTGCTCTTCGGCTACGACACGGGTGTCGTCAACGGCGCCCTCGAGCCGCTCACCCAGGACTTCGGGCTGACCCCGCGCACCGAGGGTCTCGTCGTCAGCTTCCTCACGATCGGCGCGGCCTTCGGTGCGATCATCGGCGGCCGGCTCTCCGACGCCTTCGGCCGACGCTCGAACATCCTGCTGCTCTCGTTCTTCTTCATCGTCGGCACGCTGGCGTGCGCGCTCGCACCGACGTGGGAGTTCCTCGCCGGTGCCCGGTTCGTTCTCGGACTCGCCGTCGGGGCGGCATCGACGACAGTGCCCGTCTATCTCGCTGAGCTCTCTCCGTTCGAGAAGCGCGGTTCGCTCGTCACCCGCAATGAGGTGATGATCGTTTCCGGTCAGTTCGCAGCCTTCGTCATCAACGCGATCATCTTCAACATCTGGGGTGAGCACGACGGAGTCTGGCGCTACATGCTCGCCGTCGCCGTGCTCCCTGCGATCGCGCTGCTCATCGGCATGCTCTTCCTCCCGGAGAGTCCACGCTGGCTGATCTCGAAGCACCGCGACGAACAGGCCTTCGAGGTGCTCAAGCAAGTGCGATCGACCGAACGCGCCGAGGCGGAGATGAAGGAGGTCGAACTGCTCGCCGAGGAGGAGGAGAAGTCGAAGACCGGCGGTCTCTCCGACCTCGCCTCGAAGTGGGTGCTGCGGCTCGTCATCATCGGCGTCGGGGTCGGAGTCGCCTCGCAGTTCTCGGGCATCAATGCCGTGATGTATTACGGCACGCAGCTGCTCACCGACGCCGGATTCTCCGCTGACGCCGCGATCGTCGCGAATACTCTCAACGGGCTGGCCTCGGTCATTGGCGTCACCGTCGGCATTCTGCTCATCAACAAGCTGCCTCGGCGGAAGATGCTCATCGGCGGCTTCATGCTGACGACCTTCTTCCACATCCTCATCGGCCTCTCGGCCGCGTTCCTCCCGGAAGGCCAGTTCAAGGCCTACGCGATCCTCGCATTCGTCATTCTCTTCGTCTTCTCAATGCAGGGGACGATCGGGCCGCTGACCTGGCTCATGCTCTCGGAGATCTTCCCGCTGAAGATCCGGTCGTTCGCGATGGGCATCTGCGTCTTCGCACTGTGGATGGCCAACGCCGCTGTCGCTCAGTTCTTCCCGCCGGTCGTGGCATCGCTGGGGATCTCTGCGACGTTCTTCCTGCTGGCAGGCTGCGGCGTCCTCGCGCTCGTCTTCCTCATCACGATGCTGCCGGAGACCCGGGACAAGACACTCGAGGACCTCGAGGAGGAGTTCCGCACAAAATACGGGCAGTGAGCTGGAGTGTCGACGCCCAGTTCTTCCCGGGCGTCGTCGCCGGCAGAGGCCTTCGCATCCTCCGCGCGGACGGTTGACCACGTGCTGTTCCGAGCCGCTTCGGCGAGAATGAGCGAAGACACGATCTGCCGGTACTCCCCGCCCGGCGCACCCACCCCGATCAGACCCACTCCGATCAGAAGGAGAAGCCATGGCCATCATGGTGGCAGTTCCCGACAACCAGACCGCCGAGGCGGCGTTGACGGCGGCGATCAGCGAAGCCCGCCATTTCGACACCGGCCTCATCGTCATCCCGCTCGGCATCCAGTCGACGTTCGACACGACGACGCTCGACGCCTCCGAGGTGCCGTACGAACTCGTCGACCGGCGCGGGAGGGGTGACCGTGATCCCGCCGAGGCGGTCCTCGACGAACTCGACGACCGCTCGGATGTCTCCCGCCTCGTCATCGGCATGAAGCGCCGGTCCCGCGTCGGCAAGGCCCTCATGGGATCGGTGAGTCAGCGCCTCCTGCTCGACTCCCCGGTGCCGGTGCTCGCCGTGAAGATCGGGGAGGAGAGCTGAGGAGACGCGGCACGGACCGGGCTGACCGCCTCGGTGTGCGGCAGACCTACTCCGCGTCCCACAGCTCGCGGTAGTACCGGATCCTCGGCTCGTCCGGGGCGATGCCGTAGGCGTCCCAGAAGACCGCCTCGTCGAACTCGTCGTAGTTCCAGCCGAACGACATCGTCGTCACCGCGAGGTCGGCCCAGCGGTCGGCGACGCCGAGGCGCTGCATATCGACGTGCCCGACGAACGTGCCAGTCGCATCGAGCAGGGTGTTCGGGGCACACGGGTCGCCGTGGCAGACGACGAGGCGGTCGATCTCCGGGGCCGGGCCGAGAGTGCTCGCCCGCTCGGCCTCGGCAGTCTGCAGTCGGTCCGAGACGGACCACGTCCACGGGCAGTCGTCGACGGGCAGCTCGTGAAGGCGGCGCAGGCCTTCGCCGATGGCCGCGATCGCGGTGTTCGCCCGCGCTGTGTTCACGGCGGCGACCGCGTTGGCGCCGGGGATCGCCTCGGTGATGAGGAACTCGGCATCGCCTCGACGGACATAGTCGACGACGCGCGGGGCGGGATGCCGGGCAGTCAGCCACTCGAGCTTCTCCCCCTCGAGCGCGAGATCCTCACTGCTCGGCAACGGGTTGCGCTTGAGGTACCGGAGGCGGGTGCCGTCTCCCGCCGTGTCACCGTCGAAGCGCACCGTCACTCCCCCGGCCTCATTGAGCCAGATCGGTTCGGGGTCCGGACCGGTGAACTCGAGGATATCGACCGGCAGTGCGAAGCCGACGGGGATTGTCGAGGCGAGTGTCGCCGGAACCTGCCTCGAGGATTCCGGGCTGTCGACGTCACTCATGCGGCCTCCGTGAACACATCATCCGTGACTCCACCTCCATGTCGCTCAGGACCTGGCCGTCGATCTAGCTGCTGGGCAACCGCTGATCGAGTTCGCCCCATGGAGCTGATCCGGCTTCAGCCAAGGGAATCGACGAAGGCCCCTCACCGGATCTTTCTCCTGGTGAGAGGCCTTCTGCGGTGCGCCACGAGGGATTCGAACCCCCAACCTTCTGATCCGTAGTCAGATGCTCTATCCGTTGAGCTAGTGGCGCATGTCGACCGGACTTCCGCCCTGCAACTCGAACAACTATACACAGGATGTTCACCCGACCTCAAATCCCCGGCAGTGCCCTTCGCCACAGTTTTCGCCGGGCTCGAGATGCGCAGCGGCGGGAGCCGTCGCCCGGGATCCCCGGAGCCGAGCGTCCTGTGAACACCAGTCGATCCCCGCGAACCGATTCTGCTGGCAATCGTGACCCTCGAGTGACCCAACCGGCGGGAAACGCCGGACAAACGGGCGGGCGGACAACCTCGGCGAGGTGAACGGTGATGCAATTTTCAACGAAAGTCAGGATCTGCAACTATCCGTCATTGCTATGCAAAAACACGTCGGTCAAATGATGCATTCACGTCAGCGACCCCGTCTTTGTGGCCCAATGCACATCTTCGGTTGCCGAAAACCGGTGATGTCCGCCTCTGCCGCCACCCTACCGTGGTTGTGTAACCACCGCTCGACATCCTCCCCAATGTCGTCAAACCCCGATCGACCAGGAGACCACTCATGACAGTCCTCGACCATGACGTCGTCGCTGACCAGCTGAAGAACGCACCGACGAAGAACGAGAAGGTGCTCTCGTTCGTCAGCCGGATCGCCCACCTCACGACCCCCGACGACATCGTCTGGATCGACGGCTCCGAGGGCCAGAAGGCCCTCATCACGCAGCAGCTCGTCGACGCCGGGACGCTCGTGGCCCTCACCGGCACGAAGGACTCCTACTACGCAGCCTCGGACCCCGAGGACGTCGCCCGCGTCGAGGACCGCACCTACATCTGCTCGGTCGATGAGAAGGATGCCGGCGCACTCAACAACTGGGTCGCCCCCGCCGAGATGAAGCAGACGTTGGACGGTCTCTTCGAGGGCTCGATGCGCGGACGCACGATGTACGTCATCCCGTTCGTCATGGGCCTCGCCGAGGCGGACCAGCCGATGTTCGGCATCGAGGTCACCGATTCGCCCTACGTCGTGCTCTCCATGCTCATCATGGCTCGCTCGGGCAAGTACGCCCTCGATGCGATCGACGCGCAGGACGCGGGCTTCGTCGAGTGCGTCCACTCCGTCGGCGCCCCGCTCGCCGAGGGCGAGGAGGACGTCGCCTGGCCGAACAACTCGACGAAGTACATCACCCATTTCCCGGAGGAGCGCTCGATCTGGTCGTTCGGCTCCGGCTACGGCGGCAACGCGCTGCTCGGCAAGAAGTGCTACGCGCTGCGCATCGCCTCGGCGATCGCCCACGACGAGGGCTGGCTGGCCGAGCACATGCTCATCCTCAAGCTGACGAACCCGGAAGGCGAGGTCAAGTACATCGCCGCGGCGTTCCCATCGGCCTGCGGCAAGACGAACCTCGCGATGATCGAGCCGACGATTCCCGGTTGGAAGGCCGAGACCCTCGGCGACGACATCGCCTGGATGCGCTTCGGTGAAGACGGCCAGCTCTACGCCGTCAACCCCGAGTTCGGTCTCTTCGGCGTGGCGCCGGGCACCGGCTACTCGACGAACCCGACCGCGATGCACGCGATCGAGGCCGGCGGCAACATCTTCACGAACGTGGCGCTCACCGACGACGGCGACGTGTGGTGGGAGGGCAAGACCGACGAGAAGCCCGCGCACCTCACCGACTGGCGCGGCAACGACTGGACTCCGGACTCGGAGACCCCGGCCGCCCACCCGAACTCGCGCTTCTGCACCCCGATCTCGAACGTGCCCACGCTCGCGCCCGAGTGGCAGAACCCCAACGGTGTGCCGATCTCGGCGATCCTCTTCGGCGGACGCCGCAAGACGACGATGCCGCTCGTCACCGAGACCCGCGACTGGAACCACGGCGTGTTCATGGGCTCGGTGCTCTCCTCGGAGACCACCGCTGCCGCGACCGGCGCTGTCGGCGTCGTCCGCCGCGATCCCATGGCGATGCGGCCGTTCATCGGCTACAACGTCGGCGACTACCTCCAGCACTGGCTCAACATCGGCCAGACCGACGGAGCGAAGCTGCCGAAGATCTTCTACGTCAACTGGTTCCGTCGCGACGACGACAACTCGTTCTTGTGGCCCGGCTTCTCGGAGAACTCGCGCGTGCTCAAGTGGGTCTTCGAACGTGTCAATGGCACCGTCGACGCCGCTGAGTCCCCGCTCGGCTTCACCCCGGCCGAAGGCGGCCTCGACACCGAAGGACTCGACTTCACCGAGGAGCAGCTGCGCAAGGCGCTCGCGATCAAGCCCGAGGAGTGGGAGACCGAGCTCGCCTCGATCGAGGAATGGTACGCCGAACTCGGCGATTCGGTTCCCGCCGAACTCCGCGCCGAGGTCGACAAGCTCCGCAAGCACCTGGGCCTCGCCTGAGGCTGAGCTCCTGACGCCGTCGGCTGAGCGCTTCGGCCTCGCCGTCGCCTGAACCGACAGATCCCCCGATCACCGCCGAGGTGGTCGGGGGATCGTCACATTCACCCGAGGTTCGCTGCGGCGGCGAACGGAGCGGGTGGCAAGCGGAGTGGGAGCGGAAGTCGCGTATTGATGTCCCGCACTCGGAGCTCGATGAACACCGCCTGCACGGGGAGCATTCAGCGCTCCACCGAGGAGGTGGCGAGCCACGAGCAGTGCGTGCCGCTGTGGGTTGTGCGTGCGGCTGTTAGTTGTGTGTGCTGTTGCGAGGCGTGCGTGGGCGAACTGAGCGCACTTGGCCTCTGAGGAGCCAGCGGCCCGGCCGGGGGCGCCTCGGTGACGGTGTGCTCAGCTTCCGCTGAGTGCCGGGACGATGAGATAGACGCCGTAGAGGACGAGGAGGCCGCAGACCCCGAAGACCGCCCAGTAGCCGAGCTTGAGCAGCGGGTTGGGATGGCCCTCCGCGATCTGGTCGATGTGCACGGCGCGCATGCGCACGGCAGTCGAGAACAGTCCGATGACGACGAGCGAGGACACCCACGTCGCAATGGCGACGACGGCGAAGGAGCTCCATTCGATCATTTCGCGTCTCCCTTGTCGTTCGAAGCGTCCCGGCCGATGGCATCAGCCCCGGTCAGATCGGCGGCATCGGTGCCGTCGGTTCGATCCGCGCCGCGCGCTCCTGCGTCAGCCACGCCGACACCGACTCCGTCAGCACCGACTCCGGTACCGCTGCCACTGCCGTTCCCCGCGCCATTGCTTCCCGGGCCGCCGTTCCTTGCGTTCCCGCGTCGTGCCTGCGCCTTGCGGGCCTGCTTCGCCGCCGCTTTCTTCTCCATCGCCTCGGTGCGGGCCTCACGCTTGGCCGCGGCGCGCTTGCGGTTGCGGTCCTGGCGAAGTTTGCGCTTGCGACCGCGGACGTTGACCGCCTCGCCGACGGTGTCGAAGTTCGAGATCTCGGTCTCCTTCGCCCGCCGCGAGCTGAGGTAGATCCACAGCACGACGGCGACGGCCACGGCCGTGTCGACGAGGACGCCGAAGAGACCGAAGTACGCGACGCCCGCGGCGGCGGCCCCGACGATGCCGGCGGCCGGGATCGTCAGCAGCCACCCCGAGGCGATCCGCCCGGCCGTCGACCAGCGGACGTCGGCGCCCTTGCGACCGAGCCCGGACCCGAGCACCGACCCGGAGGCGACCTGCGTCGTCGACAGCGCGAAGCCGAGGTGCGAGGAGGCGAGGATCGCCGCGGCCGTCGAGGTCTCGGCGGACAGACCCTGGGCGGGCTTGACGGTGGTGAGCTTCGTGCCGAGCGTGTCGATGATGCGCCAGCCGCCCACGTACGTGCCGAAGGCGATCGCGAACGCACACGTGACGATGACCCAGAACTGCGGACCGGTGCCGCCTTCCTGCAGGTTCGCGGAGATGAGGACGAGGGTGATGACGCCCATCGTCTTCTGCGCGTCGTTCGTGCCGTGGGCGAGCGCGACGAGCGAGGAGCTGAAGATCTGCCCGTACTTGAACGGCGCCCGGTGCGCGGTCTGGCCGTCACCGTTGCGCCGCGTGATGTAGTAGGCCAGGCGCGTGCACATGTAGGCGCTGATGCCGGCGATGAGCGGGGCGGCGATCGCGGGGATGACGACCTTGGAGAGGAAGACGCCGAAGTCGACGGAGTTCACGCCCGCGCCGACGATGGCCGCGCCGATGAGACCGCCGAAGAGCGCGTGCGACGACGAGGACGGCAGCCCGAAGCGCCACGTCGCCATGTTCCAGATGATCGCGCCGATGAGGCCGGCGAGGATGAACTCGGGAGTGATCTGGACTCCCCCGTTACCCTCTCTGATGATCCCGCCGGAGATCGTCTTCGCCACCTCGGTGGAGAGGAAGGCCCCGATGAGATTGAGGATCGCGGCGAGGGTGACAGCGGCCTTCGGCTTGATCGCGCCGGTGGCGATCGGCGTCGCCATCGCATTGGCCGTGTCGTGGAAGCCATTGGTGAAGTCGAAGAAGAGCGCCAGTGCGACGACGAGCACGACAACGAAGAAGATTTCCACTCAGCGACCTTGGATGTAGACACTATGAGGACGGGAGACGGCCGAGCCGACGGACTGCGAGCTCAACCAGGTGCGAGTCTACAGCGTCCGAAGTCGGAACTTCACCCACTTTTCAGCGCCTGGCCACCCAGTTCACCCTGCGTTCATCTCCCAACTGGAGAAACAGCAGAGCAAACGGTCCGACTGTATCAGCTTTCACATCCAGGGAGGTTGTCGCCCCGACCTCGCCGAGGCGGCCGACCTCGTCCCCGAGCAGCGGCCCGGGTGCCCCCGATGACCTCGCCGAGGCGGCTCCGCGTGATCTCGACCGTGCCACCCCGGCGCAGGCCGTCATCTCAGGTCAGTCGACGTACCGGTCGGCGATGCTGAGCGCCTCTTCGAGCACCGCGAGGCCCGCGCGCACCTCGGCGTCCGGGGTGTTGAGCGGCGGGACGATGTGGATGCGGTTGAAGTTCGCGAACGGGAGGACCCCGCCGGCCTTGAGCGCGGCGATGACCTCGTTCATCTCCGGCGAGCTCCCGCCGTACGCGGCCAGCGGCTCCTTCGTCTCGCGGTTGCGGACGAGTTCGACGGCCCAGAAGCAGCCCATGCCGCGGACATCGCCGACGGACGGATGCCGGGACGCGAGCTCATGCAGGGTCGGTCCGATCACCTCGGCGCCGAGGCGGTCGGCATTCTCCACCATCCCCTCCTCCCGCATCGCGCCGATCGTCGCGACGGCCGCCGCGCACGCGAGCGGATGCCCCGAGTACGTCAGCCCGCCGGGGTAGGCGCGATCTCGGAAGGTCTCGGCGATCGCGGCGGAGATCGCGACCCCGCCGAGCGGCACGTACCCGGAGTTGACCCCCTTCGCGAACGTGATGAGGTCGGGGGTGACATCCCAGCGGTCGACGGCGAACCAGCGGCCCGTGCGCCCGAATCCGGCCATCACCTCGTCGGCGATGTAGACGATCCCGTGCTTCGCGGTGAGCTCGCGGACCCCTTCGAGGTACCCGGCGGGCGGACCGTAGATGCCGGCGGTGCCGGGCACGGTCTCGAGGACGAGGGCGGCAATGTTCGCCGGCCCCTCGAGGACGATGAGGTCCTCGAGGTGGCGCAGCGCCCGCTCCGTCTCCTCGGCCTCGGTCGTCGCCCCGAAGTACGAGCGGTACTGGTAGGCGGGCATGAAGTGGACGACGCCTTCGGCCGAGTAGTCGTTGGGGAACCGCCGCGGGTCGCCGGTGACGTTGACGGCGAGCTGCGTGCCGCCGTGGTAGCTGCGGTAGGCCGAGAGCACCTTCGTCCGACCAGTGTGCAGGCGGGCCATGCGGATCGCGTGCTCGTTCGCGTCGGCGCCGCCGTTGGTGAAGAACACGTGGTCGAGGTCGCCGGGGGTGAGCTCGGCGATGAGTCGCGCGGCCTCGGAGCGGGCGTCGTTGACGTGCTGCGGGGCGATCGTGCACAGCCGCGCCGCCTGCTCCTGGACGGCGGCGACGACCGTCGGATGCTGGTGTCCGATGTTCGTGTTGACCAGCTGCGAGGAGAAGTCGAGGAGCTTCCGCCCCTCCCCGTCCCAGACGTGCGAGCCCTCCGCCGCGACGACGGTCATCGGGTCGAAGGTGCCCTGTGCCTGCCACGAGTGGAAGACGTGCCGGCGATCGAGGTCGTACGCGCGGCGCCCGGCGGCGAGCTGATCGGCGGTGATCGCCGAGGTGGGGGCCGCCTCGGTGGGGGTGGTCGGGGTGTCTGCGCTGTCGATGGTCGTCGTCATCGTCGTGTCCTTGTCAGTCGTGGGTCGGGAAGCCGAGGTTGAGGCCGCCGTGGCTGGGATCGAGCCAGCGGGAGGTGACGACCTTGCCGCGGGTGAAGAAGTGGACGCCCTCGTCACCGTAGGCGTGAGTGTCGCCGAAGAGGGAGTTCTTCCAGCCGCCGAACGAGTAGCAGCCGACGGGCACGGGGATCGGGACGTTGACGCCGACCATCCCGACCTCGACCTCCCGCTCGTAGCGGCGGGCGGCGCCGCCGTCGTTGGTGAAGATCGCGGTGCCGTTGCCGTAGGGGTTGGCGTTGATGAGGTCGAGTCCCTCGTCATAGCCGGGGACCCGGACGACGGAGAGCACCGGCCCGAAGATCTCGTCGGTGTAGATCGACATGTCGAAGGTGACGTTGTCGAAGAGCGTCGGATTGAGGAAGAACCCGTCCGCGGGCAGGTTATCGCGCCCGTCGAGGACGACAGTGGCCCCCGCCTCGGCGCCGGCATCGATGTACCCGGACACCTTGTCGCGGTGGGCTGCGGTGATGAGCGGGCCCATGTCCGGCTCGTCCCGACCGTCGCCGATGCGCAGGGTCCGCGTGCGTTCGGCGATCTTCGCCACGAGCTCATCGGCGATCGAGTCGACGGCGACGACGACGGAGATCGCCATGCACCGCTCCCCGGCAGCGCCGTACCCGGCGTTGACGGCGGCGTCGGCGGCAAGGTCGAGGTCGGCGTCGGGGAGGACGAGCATGTGGTTCTTCGCGCCGCCGAGCGCCTGCACCCGCTTGCCGCTCGCAGTGCCCGTCTCGTAGACGTACCGGGCGATCGGAGTCGACCCGACGAAGGACACCGAGGCGACGTCCGGGCTGGTCAGCAGTGTGTCCACGGCTTCCTTGTCACCGTGGAGGACGTTGAACACGCCGTCGGGCAGGCCGGCTTCCTGCCAGAGCTCGGCGAGCCAGTTCGCGGCACTCGGGTCCTTCTCGCTGGGCTTGAGGACGACGGTGTTGCCGGCGGCGATGGCGATGGGGAAGAACCACATCGGCACCATCGCCGGGAAGTTGAACGGCGAGATGATCGCGGCGACGCCGAGCGGCTGTCGCAGCGAGTGGACGTCGACGGTCGAGGAGACGTTCTCCGAGAAGCCGCCCTTGAGGAGACCTGAGATGCCGCACGCGAATTCGACGACCTCCTGGCCGCGGGCGATCTCGCCCATGGCATCGGAGAGCACCTTCCCGTGTTCGGCGGTGATGATCTCGGCGAGTTCGGCCTTGCGGGAGTTGAGCAGCTCCCGGAAGGCGAAGAGGGTCGCGGTGCGCTTCGCCAGCGAGGTGTCGCGCCAGGCGGGGAAGGCGGCCGCGGCCGCAGCGATCGCGGCGTCCGTGGTGGCCTTGTCGGCGAGCGCGACCTCACCGGTGACCTGTCCGGTCGCCGGGTTCGTCACCTGACCGAGGCGGGTGTCCGCACCGAGGGTCTCGGGGCGGCCGTTGATCCAATGGGAGATGGCGGGCATGAGGGGGTTCCTTCGACGTCGACGGCAGAGGTGCGTCTTCTCATCTTCGTCGCCGAGGCGCTGCGACGTCAGTGTCAGAGTGTCAGTATCGGCGAAGCCAGATTTACACTGTGTCAATGACGATCGATGGCGGTGAACAGGGCGCGAGGGACACCGCGGGGACGGCGGAGGCCGACCGTGCCGGTGGCCTCGTCGTCGCCGACGTGCTCGACTTCGGGGAGATCCGCGCCGGCGGTCCCGAGGTCCTCTCCGGTGGCGAGCGTCTCGACCGCCCGGTCCGGTGGATCCACATCGCCGATGCGCCCGAGGTCGAACGGTTCCTCGAAGGCGGGGAGCTCGTGCTCACCACGGCGCAGACGTTCCGCCGGTCGGCTGCGGCGATGGCGCAGTTCCTCGATCAGCTCGCGCACGCCGGCGCCGCCGGAGTCGTCGTCGAACTCGTCAACGACGACTCGACGCCTGATGACGCCGCGGTCGCGGTGCTCCGCGCCGCCGCCGAAGGCCGGAGCCTGCCCGTCATCTGCCTGCGGCGTCGGATCAAGTTCGTCCGCATCACCGAACTCGCGCATCGGGCGCTGCTCGGTCTGCAGCTCGGCCGTCTCGAACGGGCCCGGGAGATCCACGAGACGTACACCCAGCTCAGTCTCGAGCGGGCCGAGGTCGGGGTGATCGTCGCGCGCACGGCCGCCCTCCTCGGTGCCCCCGTCATCCTCGAGGACGTCAGTCACCGGGTGCTCGCGCATGCCGGTGACGGATCGGAGGCCCTTGCCGCCCAGTGGAAGGATCTCGTCGTCGAGACGGGTGCGGGACGCACGGAGAGCCGTGACCGCGTGGAGCCCGGCGGCCGCCTCGGTGCGGGTTCGTCGGTGCCCGGCGGTCACCTCGGCGTCGACCGCCGTTGGCATTCCCTGCCCGTGGGCCTGCGCGCCCGCCGCTGGGGCCGTCTCGTCGTGCCGGGTATCACGCGCACCGCTGTGCCGGATGTCGAACAGATCGTCGAGCGCGCCGCCCAGGCGCTCACGCTCACCCGGATGGCCGAACGCGATGAGCGTGACCTCGTCCTGCAGGCGCAGAGCGGTTTCGTCCGGGACATCCTCGATGCGCGCCACGACGACGAAGGTGAGGTGCGGGTTCGTGCGCGATCGCTCGGCTTCGATCCGCCCGCCGGGGCTCGTCTCGTTCCGGTCGTCGTGCGCATCGACCACGATCCGGCGGCCGATCCGACGCGGATTCAGCTCTGGGAGCGCGCTGTCATCACGGAGGTCACCGAGGCGGCCGCCCGGGCCGACCTCGCCGTCGTCTCCGCCCAGCTGCAGTCGGGTTCGTTCGGCCTCATCCTCGCGCTGCCCGGCCGTCGCGACGAGACGAAGGTCCTCGACCGCGTGTTCTCCGCGCTGCCCGACCTCGATGTCACGTGGACCGTGGGCGTCGGACGCAGCGACGTGTCGCTCATCGCGGCCATCGGCAGACTCCCCACTGCCGCGCAGGTCGCCGAGGCGGCCTCGACGCTCGAGGTCCGCGAGCGGCTCTTCTACCGTTCCGCCGATGTGCGGCTGCGCGGTCTGCTCGCCGTGCTCGGTGAGGACCCGCGCCTGCGGGCCTTCGCCGAGGGCGAGCTCGGGCCGCTGCTCGACGGGGATGAACAGATGCTCGATTTCCTCGACCTCGCCCTCACCCACGGCGGCAACAAGTCGGCGCTCGCGCGGGCAGGATTCCTCTCTCGCCCCGCCCTCTACGCGCGGCTGGCGAAACTCGAGGAGCGCCTCGGCGTCTCCCTCGACGACGCCGAGTCACGCACCGCTCTCCACGTCGCCCTGCTGTGGTGGCGGATGCAGGCACGGTGAGCGTTGGGCGGGGCTCGAACGGCTGCGTTCAAGACATCCCGGTTGAACTGCAGACCGCGCACGGCCACCTGCAGGCAAATGATGACCAGTCATTCCCCAGCGAGGAGAGCCCGTATTTCCTCAGACATGGGAATACCGCGCGCTTCAGCCGCTGCCCGGTTGGCATAGCGGCGATCGGCAGGGAGTCGGTCCATTCCAGCCTCCCTGAGCATGTCGATGAAGGAGGCGACGCGCTCGGGATAAGACTCGTTTCCTCCGCGCCGCGGATCGATGACGATGTAGAGCTGTCCGGTCCGGAATGTGTGTGCACCCGTGGGAGCCTCCATGTCGACTTCGTAAGTGAAGCTGCCGCCGGTCAGACCGGCGGCAAGCGTCTCGATCATCAGCGACAGCAACGCTCCCTTGTGTCCTCCGAACGGCCGCAATCCGCCACCATCGAGGATCGCTTTCGGGTCCTCGGACTCGTTTCCTGCAGCGTCGACACCAGTGTGCGGCGGCACGGCGACTCCGTCGGAAGCCGCGAGCTGGAGGTCACCATGTGACATCGACGATGTCGAGAAATCGAATACGAGGGGATCCGTGCCCGCGACAGGCGTGGCGAAGCCGAACGGGTTCGTACTGAAGACCGGCCTGCGCGCACCCTCGGGGACGACAGCGAGCTTTCCGCTCGCGATCATCGCCATCGCTGTGCACCCGTCCCTGGCAAAGACCTCGAGATCGGGCCACAGTGCACTGAAATGGTGCGAGTCGCGCAAGGCGACCACTGCAACTCCAGTGCCCTCAATCGCTGCAGTGATCGCAGGTTTAGCTGCGGCGAGCGCCGGCTGTGCGAATCCGTTCCGGCCGTCGACGCGGATGAACGAGTCGCCTGCTTCCTCGACCACCGGCATCGCCCGGCCGTCAGCCCAACCGCGGGTGAGCGAATCGATGTAGCCGCGAACCCGGAACACCCCATGGCTGAGAGTGCCGTCGCGTTCACATGACGCGCAGTTAAGTGCCAGTATCCGGGACACTTCAGAACTTGCCCCGGCTTGAATCAGACGGTTCTCGATTGCGGTCGAGAGCGCCGCGAAACCGATCGTCTCGAGAGGCTCTTCCGCTTCGCCGCTGGTCATCGCAACCCTCATCTCCCATTGTGCAATCGCTCAACAATTGTCATACAACCTAAGACAGTCACGCAGATCACGGCGCATGGCAACACTTCTGCGTCGAATTTCATTTAATGTGTCGCACATCACATCAATCCGCTATAAGGTCGATTGTATGACATGTGCGATTCCGCACTGCCATTCCCGACGATCGCCGGGGAGCATTCGGACAACGCAGTCCAGGGCTCGACGAGGGAGTCGAGCATGACGGAAAGAGGCAAAGATGTCCAAGACAAGTCAGATCATCATCGCCATCGTCGCGGTCATCGTGCTGGCCCTCGCCGGCGGCTATTTCGGCGCCGGCTTCCGGTCTGGCGGAGCCGCTGGAGGCACCGAGAACGGCGCCTGGCTCCAGAAGATCCGGGACCAGGGCGAACTGCGGGTCGGAATCGCCTCGGCTCCACCCATGACAGGCGAGCAGCCCGACGGCACGATGGGCGGACCAAATGTCCTGCCACTGCAGAACCTGGCTGACGAGATGGGTGTGAAGTTCACTCCGGTCGCCGCTGAATGGTCGAAGATGGTGTCCGGCCTCCAGGCCGATCGATTCGATGTCGGAGCCTACCTTGACGCCACGTCCGAAAGATCTTTGGCCATCCAGTTCACCGATCCCGTTTATACCTATGAGGGCGTGTGGATCGTCAAAGCCGACTCGGGGCTGAAGTCAACCGACGACATCATCAAATCCGGTCAGGGCATCGCGGTTGCCTCGGGAACTTCGTACGAACGTCGCGTCCAGGAATTCGACGTCGACATCGTCAGCGCCGAAGCCATTCCGCAGTCGATTACGGCGATGGAGGCTGGGCGGGCGGTCGCGGCGTTCGGTGACCTTCCGACACTCGCAGATGCCGCTCAGAAGAACTCATCCCTGAAGATCGTCAGACCCAACCCGGTGATCTTCAAAAGCGACTCGAACTACGGGGTCAGTTCCGATATCGATGATCGCTCGCTCCAGGTCCTCAACATCGCAATCCAGAATGCAAAGAATGACGGCTCGTTCCAAGCCGCCCTCGACAAAGCCGGCGTCATTGACCCGTCCGACCTCGGCGATCTCGAAATGAAGTGAGCGATGTGATCGGTGAGGAGCCATCATGAATTACCAATTCGACTGGTCGGTGATCACGAACAACTTCCCCCGGCTGCTCGAGGGCCTGGGCATGACATTGCAGATCTCGGTCATCGTCATCGTCCTCAGCATGGTTCTGGCCGTACCGGTGGCACTGCTGCGGATGTCGAACATCGAGGTGGTCCGCTGGATCACGCAGCTCTACATCGAGATCTTCCGGTGCACGCCGTTGCTGGTCCAGCTGTTCTGGGTCTACTACGCTCTGCCGACGCTGACCGGCATCACGATTCCCGGGACGATATCGGCGATCATCGCCCTCACCCTCAATCTCACTGCATTCATGGCAGAGGCTTACCGATCCGGTTTCCAAGCGGTGCCGGTCGAGCAGATCGAGGCGGGGAAGATGCTGCGACTGACCCGGTTCCAGCAGATCCGCTACATCATTGTCCCGCAGGCCCTCAAACAGCAGTTGCCTGTCATCCTCTCGCTCGACATATCGCTGTTCAAGGACACGGCTCTCGTGTCGACGATCGCAGTGGCTGACCTCATGTTCACTGCGAACAAGATCGCCACTGAGTCCTATCGCGCTCTTGAAATCCTCAGCGTCGCGGCGCTGATGTACTTCGCGATCGCATTCCCCGCATCGCTGATCCTCAGCAAGATCGAGCGCAACCTGATGATGGGCAGCAGTGTGCGGAAGAAGAGGGGCCTGGCAGTGCAGATGCTGCCCGGCGGAAAGGTCAAAGTGAAGCCATGAGCGAAACCGGCACCGTACCAAGCGGGTCAGGCAGGCGGATCACCGCCGCAAAAGGTGAAGTTCTCGTCTCCTGCCAGGGCCTGCAGAAGAGCTTCGGAGACCGCGAGGTGATGAAGAGCATCGACTTCGACATGAGGGCCGGCGATATCACTGTGATCATCGGGCGCTCCGGATCAGGCAAGTCGACCCTGCTCCGGGCTATCGCCGGCCTGACCGATCCCGACGACGGTCGAATGGTTTTCGACGGTGAGGTCGTCTTCGAAGATCAGAAGCGCACGCCGGCGTGGAAACAGGTCGACTCCCATGTCGGCATGATCTTTCAGAGCTACACTCTGTGGCCGCACATGGATGTGCTCAAGAACCTCACGCTGGCACCGAGGAAGAGGCTGGGAATGTCGGAGGCCGATGCACTCGCGCGGGCGGAGAAAGCTCTCGCCGAGGTGGGAATGTCCGATCACATCCGGTCGAAGCCCGTCCAGCTCTCCGGCGGCGAGCGCCAACGCGTTGCTATCGCCCGTGCCCTCATGATGCAGCCGAAACTGCTGCTCTGTGACGAGATCACCTCTGCCCTCGATCCGCCAGTGGCAGCTGAAGTCCTCGATGTCCTTCGCCGACTCAAGGAGGAGGAAGGCATTGCGGTTGCTCTCGTCACCCATGACATGGCGTTCGCTTCGAAGGCCGCCGACCGCGTCGTCTTCTTCCACCAGGGTGAGATCGCCGTCAATTCCACTCCCGACGAAGCGTTCAACCACACTGAGGACCCGGAACTGAAGAAGTTCATCGAGGCGGTGAGGTTCTGAAACCGGGGCAGCCTTCCGGGTCAGCCGTGCTCAGCGGACGTAGTCGGCACCGGTGACGTCGAGAGTGGCTCCAGTGAGATGGCGTGAGCGTCCGCTTGCCAGGAATGCTACAAGTTCGGCGATGTCCTCAGGAGGCGTCAGCTCTCTCAGTGGCAGTGTGCCCTCTGCCTTCGCGTCGACCGTGCCTGCAACAAGTCCGGTGTCGACCCACCCGGGCGCAATCGCATACGCGAGGATGCCGAGATGCCCGAACGCGCGTGCTAAGCCCTTCGTGAGGGCGAGGACGCCGGCTTTCGCCGCCCCGTACGCGAGGTGGTCGCCATCATCACCGCGATGGGCCGAACGACTCGTGATCGTGATGATGGCCCCACCGCCCTGAGCTTCGAAGTCGTGCACGGCGAGACGGCACAGGTCTGCGGCAGCACGGAGATTGAGTTGGAGATTCTCGGTCCAGCCGGCACTCCAACCGCAAGCGTCGCTGATAGGGGAGGCGATCCACGCCCCAGCATTGTTCACGAGGACATCGACTTCGCCGAGGCGATTCCGTGCCTCGTCCCACAATCGGGTCCCCGCGCTCGGGTCGGACAGGTCCGCGCCGACAGCGTGTACCCGGTGGCCGAGCTCAGCAGTGAGCGCGATCGCGGACATCCGGTCAGTATTGAAGTGGAGGACCAGGTTGGCGCCCTCGCGATGAAGTGCGCGGACGATGGCCGCGCCGATTCCCTTCGAGGCGCCTGTCACGAGAATCCGCTTCCCCATGAGCATGGCGCGCGGCAAATTGTCAGTGCGTGTGGTCATCGGCGCTCTCCCTTCGGTGGTGGGTTCGTTTGCGAGAAATCGGTGAGAACTGAGCGCAGTCATCCAACTTGTTGGGCACCGGTGATTTCGATCGCGGCACCGGAGATGAATGAGGCGCGCTCACTGAGCAGGAAGGTTGTGAGTTCCGCGACCTCCCGAGGTCTTCCGAGCCTGCCCAGCGGGATCGCTGCGGCGAGCTCGCTCTCTTTCGTCCCTGTTGTGGCGAGCTTCGACTCGACCATCGGGGTCAGAATCTCCCCGGGGCAGATCGAGTTGGCCCGAATCCCACGGGCCCCGAAGTCTCGGGCGAGACTGCGAGTCAACGACACTACGGCCGCCTTCGAACTGTTGTAGGCGATATGCCCGGCCGCAGGAACCAGCCCCCACTGCGAAGCGATCGTGACGATCGACGCCGTGTCATTCCCGGTGGACGATGCGAAGAGTGCGGGCAATGCGGCTCGGCACAACCGCATGACGGCATCGACGTTGACGGCGTACGCTGCTGACCAGTCTGCGAGGTCAATTGCGAGCAGATCGCCGCGCCGCATCACACCAGCGCAATTGACGAGCCCCTCAAGATCGCCGAGCTCGGTAATCACCTCGGCAATCAGGGAGTCTGTGCTTCCTGGATCCGTCAGATCAGCGACGAACGGCACTGCCTTGTCGCCGCAGCCGTCCGGCACCGGCGCCATGACACGATCGACCGCCGCGACGCGAGCACCCTGGCGCACGCAGGCAGCGACGATCGCCTGACCGATGCCTCCGGCCGCACCGGTGACGAGCACCTTCCGACCCGCAAGCTCGAGCTCCCGGCCGACATGTTCAGCCGAGGAATCACACACGCGACGATTCATCTTCCCTGCACCTGCTCCACCTCTTCGCCGGTCCCCCAAATGTCGCCGACGGTGTATCCCGTGGGAAAGGGATCGTCGGGTTCGAGAACCAGCTGGTGGTGGCCGGTAATCCAGCCGCGCCCGCTGATCGACGGGATGACAGCGGGCAGTCCTCCAACCTCGACCGGCGCGCGCACTGACGCGGCGAACGTCGTGCCGAGCATCGATTCGTGGACGAAGCGCTCTCCAACGGCAATCTCACCGCGCTCGTACATCGCCGCGATTCGCCCGCTCGTTCCGGTGCCGCAGGGCGAGCGATCGAGGGTTCCTGACCACGTTTCAGGATCGTCGAGAGCGACGATGCCATTGGGAAGCACGACGGCATTCCGCCCATCGGTGCCGGTCGTCGCCGGAGGACCGAAGAGCATCGGCAGACCGATGCCGCGGCTGTCCGGAAGCAACGGGTGAACGACGTCGAAGGCCTCGTCGGCGGCCTGCCGGAGGGCGCTGGCAGCGCGAATGATCGCCTTTGCGTTGCGAGGCTCGAGGGCGACTCCGAGGCGGTCGGCTCTCACTTGAACGTAGAACTGGCCGCCGAAGACGATGTCGACGGGGACTGTTCCGTACCCGGGCACCTCGAGCGGTCGATCGAGGTCGACGACGAACGAGGGAACGTTGTCGAAGGCCACCCGGACCGCCCGACCGGCGACCACCTCGGCGTGGACCGAAACGACGCCCACCGCAGTGTCGACACGGAGCTCGGTGACCGGTTCGGTGACGTCGACGGAACCGGTCTCGATGAGCGCAGTGACTGCGCAGATCAGGTTCGACCCCGACATCGGACGGAAGCCTCCCTGCTCCATGACGATCATTCCGACATCACAACTCGGATCGGACGGTTCGACGATGAGCGGGGCGCACAGTCCCGGGTACCCTCGCGGCTCCTGCAGAACAAGCCTGCGGAACCCGTCGAGGTGCTCTCGGCAGTAGGCAAGGCGCGCCGCCATCGTCTCTCCCCTCACCCTGAGCCCCGAGG
Source organism: Brevibacterium sp. 2SA (assembly GCF_005502845.1). NCBI lineage: Bacteria > Bacillati > Actinomycetota > Actinomycetes > Micrococcales > Brevibacteriaceae > Brevibacterium > Brevibacterium sp. 2SA. Next base: position 35,398 of record NZ_SCMW01000017.1, read on the forward strand.
CGAGGAGGACCCGCCCAGGCTCGCCCGCAGCGTGGACATCGACAGCCGGGATGATCTGCCTGGATGTCACCCCACGACCTCGACTCCTGCGCGTTGGAGCAGTCCGCGGAACTCCTCGACGTCGGCCTCGGCCAACGGCAGTATTGGCCTTCTGGTAGGGCCCGCATCGACTCCGACGAGGCGGACTCCTGCCTTGATAGCGCCCGCGTAGTTGTGAGCTTCGAGGAACACACAGATCGGATTGATGAGCGCCCAGAGAGCCCGACCCCTGTCGAGGTCGCGATCAATGACGAGAGCTCGATAGAGGTCGGCGCACAAGCGTGGAATCACGCTCGCAGCTCCCCAGACACCGGCCCGGGCGCCGAGAGCGAAGGCCGCGAAACTCAGTGTGTCCCAACCGTTGAGCGCCGTGATGTCCCCGGCATGGTCGAAGTGGACGCTCGTCAGTTTCGGGAAGTCGCCTCCGGTGTCCTTGAAGCAGGTGATTCCGGTCTTCCTGCCGAGTTCGGCGAACTCCGTGGGCGAGAGCTCGACGCCCGTCGCACCGGGAATGTTGTAGTACATGATCGGGATGTCGACGGCGTCGGTGATGGCACTGTAGTGGGCCACAAGTTCGGGGAAGCTCAGCACATCGTAGAAGGGCGGCACGATCATCGCGGCAGCTGCGCCGGCGTCGGCAGCATCGCGGGTGAGGTCGATGGTCTCAGCCGTGTTCAGCGCGCCGGTGCCGGCGATGACGGGCACACGCCCTCCGGCCGCTTCGATGTACGAGCGATTGACGGCCTTGCGCTCAATGGTGCTAAGTGCGGTGAACTCGCCGGTCGAACCGCCGGGGACGAGTCCGCCCACTCCTCCGGCGATAATGTGTTCAACCTGTCGACCGATGCCGTCATGGTCGACGGCGCACGCGTCGGGGGTGAACGGTGTGAGCACCGCAGCGAGCACTCCGGTGAACTGCGTCTGCATCATGATGCTGTCCTCGCGGTCATCGTCGTACGCCCTCTGGTGCGGTCACGAGTGAGTCGTACTTTGGTGAATCTCTTGGGCGAGACCCGATCGAGGATTTCACTCGGGAGTGTGACTTTTCGACCGGTCAGGAGCGCGGCAAGCAGGCGAGCTGAGCCGGGTGCAAGAGTGAGGCCGAGCATCGAGTGACCGGAATTCACGAAGACATTCGCGCGCACACCGCCGATGATCGGGAGACCATCAGGTGTCATCGGCCTTGCCCCAGCCCACGGTTGGGCTTCACCTGCAGAGGCGGCGTCATCGTCCCAACCCGCGAACGCCTCACGGGCGGACCTGCGAATCGCGTCGACTCGAGTTTCATCGACCCCCGCATTTCGACTGCCGAACTCCATCGTCCCCGCGAGACGGAGCATTTGGTCGAGGGGGGTGACGGCTACCCGTGCGTCTTCGAGGGTGAGTGAGGTCCTCAACTCGATCGGTGCGGGGGAATAATCGATGCTGTACCCTTTGCCCGCACGGATCGGCATTGTGCAGCCCAGTGACGCCAGCAGATCCGCAGTCCGAACTCCGGCGGCGATGACAACGGCGTCGGCGGAGACTACTTCGGCGTCGGTGGTGACGACCGCCGCTACCTTGCCACCGCGGCGGACGAATCCGCCGACCTCCACTCCTTCACGCACATCGGCTCCACGTGAAACCAGGCGGTGCCTCAGAGCATGCGTGAGCGAATCAGGTTCGATCTGACGGTCAGCGGGGAAGAAAAGACCATGGCGGATTCGCGAGCTCAACGCTGGCTCTATCTCACGGACATCATCGTCATGAAGGATCTGTGCACAGTGTCCGGCCGATTCGAACATCGGCAGAGACTCCGCGTGTTCGTCGAAGCGGCCCCTGGTCTCGAAGGCGAGCAGGACGCCCCGAGCGTGCATCTCAAAGTCGATGCCGTCGCGTCGATAGTCGTCGAAGAGGTCATTCGCATCGGCCCCCAGACGAAGGTGCACATCGAGTCCGGCTTCGAAGTCGCGCTTATTGCAGTGTCTAGCCATGCGGAGAAGGAAACCGATATACCCCGGCGCAACAGAAGGGTGGATGGACAGCGGACTGTCGGATCTGAACATCCAGCGGATTCCCTGCACGAGAACTCCGGGGCCCGGCACGGGTGCGCTCTCGGCCAAGGCAATCTTCGCAGCATTGCCATGGGAGGCGCCCGAGCCGCACCGAACGGCTTCGAGCAAAGTGACATCGCACCCTGCAGCCTCAAGTTCGTAAGCGGTCGTCAGTCCGACGACTCCGCCACCGACGATCACGACCTTCATCATGTGCTCCTTCGCTGCCGACTGTGGTCGTCTTCGGTCCCAGTCGCGCCTCTGCGCCGTTTGAATTGTATGACAATCAGGTGTCATCAACGCTACGCACGCAGATCGGTCCCGTCAATGGGGTACGGCCAGTCGAACGGCGGCCGATACGCATTTGATGCCGGCGAAGTCACCCGCAGGATCACCTTGGACCCATGCGCATTCGCAGCATTCACCAGACCTCAGCGACTGATGGCAGCCCACCTGCCGAAGTCAGCCGTCCGCGACGCCGGAGACGAGGAGCGAAAGCTCCTGTGCACTGTCGATTGTGTGAACTTTCAACGCCATCCTGATCCGGGAATGGTCACGACTGCGAATGGCATTTATCAGCGCGGAGTGAATCGCATGGGCTCGCTGCGGGTCGCGTCGGGTGAACTGATCGTATGCGAGCACGATCGTCATCTGCGCCTCGACTACGGGCCAGATCCGCATAAGCAGATAGTTGTCCGAGGCTTGCCAGATACCACGATGGAATCGAATGTGCGCGGCATGCATCGCCAACGGGTCGCCGTCAGAGTCCTCGGCCTCGAACTGCTCCCAGATCGCCTCGAGGGTCGCCAGACGCCTCCCGGTGGGATCTGCGAGAATCTCCGTGATCGCTTCAGTGTCGAGCGCCACGCGAATCCGCGCAATCTCAAGAAGCGAGTCGGCTTCGATGTCGGCCACACGCAAACCTCGATAGGCCTCTTGTATGAGGAAACCGTCACTGGCCATCTGGTTGAGTGCCTCGCGCGCGGTGGGACGGCTGACATCGAGTGAGGATGTGAGCTCGGCTTCGATAATCCGCTGCCCGGGTCTCAGCTCGCCGAGGACGATGCGGCGCTTGATCTCGTCGATGACCCGCTGCCGCCTCTCAGTGTTCGACGCCGGCGGCCGCGCGCCCTCCGCGGCTCTTCCTTGCAGTGATTCGGCTACGGCACCGGTCTCGTCAATCACGACCTCAGCGCCGCGAGCCTTAGACTGCGAGAACTCGCCCATTGACATTGCCCTCGACCGCCCGAATGAAGGCCATCGCGACCTCACTGTCGGTCACCGGAGTCATCCCGGCGAATGCGTCGTGATAGTGAGGCGAGTTCGCGAGAACGTTGGGGCTCACCGCGTTGATGCGGATACCTCGGGGCAGTTCGGGCGCCGCCGCCAGGACAAAGGATTCGACTGCCCCGTTGGCCATCGCGGCCGCAGCTGCCGTCGGAACGGATTCTCGTGCAAGCACTCCGGTGGTCACGGTGATCGACCCTCCGTCGGCAACGTGGTCGAGGCCCTGCACGACGAATTCGAGCTGCCCGAGGGTCTTCGAGACGAACCCGGACATGTAGTCCTCCCGTGTTAGCTCTGTGACCGGCTTGAATGGGACGGATCCGGCCGCGACGACGATCGCATCGACGATTCCGACAGCTTCCAGGAGCGCACGGATCGAAGCTGGATCAGAAGTGTTCACTGCGGGGTCGGTCGTGCGGGAAACGGCGAGGACCTCATGTCCTCGACCTTCGAAGGCATCTCGCGCGACTCCTCCGACATGCCCTCCGGCGCCCACCAGCAGTATTCGCATGGCATCTCCTCCTCGGTCTCAATCACCTCGATCTGGCGATTGACTGACAATGTCGAGCCTAGGCTATCGACCGTTCAGGCACCAGCCCTGGAACTGACAATCAATCAACCTTGTTGGATATCGACCCGGCGACATTTGACGGCCTCGCTTGCCGGAAACTCGGCACTATCAGCCGAACTCAGAGCGTTCCTGAAAGGGTTTCGTGGACGCGACGATCCCGGCAAGCAGCAGGTCGAGGCCGGCGATGAACTGCTCGCGATCATCGTGGTCGCGGAAGTCGGCGGACACGCGGTGGAGGAACGGGTGCGTCCGGGCATCCATCCGCTCCCATTCCGCGGCGCGCTTCTCGAGCCATGCGGCCTGCGACTCCCCTCCGGCCGCGACCCCCGCGTTGCGTGCCATCTGGGCAGCGACTCCGAGGACGTAGTTGAGGATCGCCGTCGCCTGGTAGAACTGCTCGTCTCGGGCCGCCCCCGCCTCATCGAGGAGGGTGCCGATGCGATCGAGGGCCGTGAGCAGACTCGGCGCCGAGGCGGCTCCCGCCAGGATGACCCCGGCCCAGGGATGCGCGTCGAGCGCGTCGAAGAGACTCACCGCGATCCCTCGAACGGCGGCAATGGGCTCCGGGATCGGTGTCAAGCCGCCCTCGCCTGCCGCCCCGGACTCGCCTGTCGAACCGGCCTCCTCCGCAACGGCGGCGAGCACGGCATCACACGCGAGCGCGAGCAGGCCGCTGCGGTCCCCGACGTGCCAGTAGATGGACCCGGGGCCCGTGTGCAGGCGCGCCGCGAGCGCCCGCACGGTCAACCCGGGCTCCCCCGCCTCATCGAGCAGCTCGATGGCGGCGGCGACGATCGCCGCGCGGGTCAGCGAATCGCTCTTCGGACGACGTCCGGACGGACGAGAAGAATTCATACCCACCATCTTGACACAAATGGATCAACGTTCCACTGTTGAGGAATGGAACACCGATCCAATAATCAGCGCCCACTCACTCCGGCGCCGACCTCAACTCCCAACCGGACTGCCAGCCCCGACACGAGCGCACATCCACGCCCACGCTCCCTGCGCGGCGCATGGCTCGCCCTCCTCGGGCTCTCCGCCGTCTTCCTCATCGAAATGCTCGACACCTCGGTGCTCAATGTCGCCCTGCCGACGATCGCGACCGACCTCTCCGCGAACACCTCGCAGCTGCAGTGGGCGTCGGGGGCCTATGCACTCGTCTTCGGCGGACTCATGCTCGCCTTCGGGGCCATCGCCGACCGCTTCGGTCGCCGCCGCGTCATGCTCATCGGGCTCAGCCTCTTCGGGCTCGCGAGCGCAGCGGTCGTCCTCGTCACCACCCCGCTCGGGCTCATCGTCGTGCGCGTGCTCATCGGAGTCGCTGCCGCGATGACGGCGCCTGGCGCGATGGCACTGTCGTTCCGGCTCTTCGACGAGGATGCCCTGCGTGTGCGCGCCACCGCACTGATCTCCACGGTCGGCCTCGTCGGACTCGCCATCGGCCCGACGCTCGGCGGCCTCCTCCTGGCGATCGCACCCTGGCAGGCCCTGCTGCTCATCAACGTGCCCATCGCCGTGCTCGCGTTCGTCGGGGTCCGCTTCGGCATCGCCGCCGACGACCCCACCGAACTCCATCGCGCCCCCATCGACATCCTCGGCGCGGCTCTCGGCACTCTCGCCATCATCGCGACCCTGCTCGCGCCCACCCTGTTCGTCGACCTCGGGGCGCAGGATCCGCGGCCGTGGATCATCGCGGTCGCAGCACTGCTCGGGATCGCCGCGTTCATCGTCTGCGAACGACGCACCGGCCACCCCCTCGTCGATCCTGCGCTCATCCGCCGGCCCGCAGTCTCGCTGGGCCTGACCTATCAGGCGGCGCTCGGGCTGGCCACGGCAGGACTCGGCTACACCGTGACCCTGCAGCTGCAACTCGCGTGGGGATGGCCGCCGGCCCTGGCCGCGCTCGGCTCGCTCCCCCAGGTGCTCACGATGATCCTCATCGGACCGTTCGTCGACACGGTCATCCGCCGCGTGGGCATGGAATCGGCCGGGCGCCTCGGCGCCGGGGCTGTCGTCGCGGGCCTGGTTCTCTACGCGGCGGTCGGTCACGTCCACTACGTGTGGATCGCCGCATCCCTCGTCCTCGTCGCCGCTGGCATGCGGGTAGTGATGATCGCCGCGACGATCAGCGTCATGAAGGGCCTGCCGAAGGACAGGACGTCGATCGGAGCCGCGCTCAACGACACCGCGCAGGAGATCGCCTCGGGCATCGGCATCGCCGTGACCGGCACGGTCATCGCCGCCACCGTCGCCGGATCGCTCACCGCTGCACGGTGGACCACGACTCAGGCGAGCGCTTTCGAGAGTGCAGTGACGACCGGCACTCTTGCACTCGCGGTCGGCGCAGCCGCCCTCATCGTGTCTGCGAACATCCGTGTTGCGCGAGCAGCGCAGACGAGCACCCCTGAAAACGAGCATCCTGAGCAGACGACCGACGGGACTCGTGCGGATGCGCAGCCTGAGAAGTCACCAGAACGATGACGCGAGACATACCCGGAACGATGTCGTGAGACATCAGGTGAAAAACCGGAACGATGTCGTGAGACATCAGGTGAAAAACCGGAACGATGTCGTGAGACATACCCGGGTCAGAAAAGAGAAATGTGCCGCGACATCGAGTGAACGATGTCGCGACACATCACAACGCGGAGCCGGTGGGATTTGAACCCACGGTCCCCAGTTCAAGGGACTTCACCTTAGCAGGGTGACGCTTTCGGCCGCTCAGCCACGACTCCAGATTTCGGCCCGAGAACTCGCGCATTCCGCGAACCTCGGCACCACAGTTGAGACTGCGAGAACCAGCCTATGCGAAAGGAAGCTCCGAGAGCAAAGTTCGCGCGCACGGAGTGGCCTTGATCATATGAGCTGACCTCAGTTCGTCCGCGATGCCGCACGTTGAGGCAGTTTCCCAGGTCATCGCTGATGCGAATACCAGCATTCATCAATGTACCGGCGTAAAATCGTGGTGATGTGACCCGTGATCTGCGCTTCGACACTCCCGTTCGTCCGCTCATCGCTGGGTACATCTGCGCCGCTGACCAGGCGTCAAGGGCCCGAGATGCGACGCACGAGAAGAGCAACAAGGAGTAGAGAACTTGCCGGAGTTTCCCCCTGACAAGAGAGGACCTCAGGGGAGCGACCCTGATTCCTCCTCCGCCGGTCGCCGTCTCCGTGCCTCGTCCCGCCCTCGTTTCCGCGGCGAAGCCGCCGCCAGCTCGACCGAGAACTCCGGTTCCCCGTCGTCGCCGAACACCCCGGCCTCTCCCCCGCAGCCTCCGTCCGCAGCGCACAAGGACACCCCGAACTATTCGCTCAATCAGTCGCGACGCAGCGACTCGTCCGCAGACACGCCCCCTTCTGCCCACGCCGACGGCCCTCGCAGCTCCGAGTCGCGCGGGAACAACCGCGGAACCGACCGCCGCAGTGCAGAATCCCCCCAGAGCGCCGACCATCGCGGAGACTCGAAGGCGCCGACCCCGCGCCCCGTCGCCCCTCGCACACGGCGTGAAGCACGAATGCTGCGCGCCGCCGCGGCAAGCGGCGCCAGCGCCGCCGGTGTCGCCGCAGCCGCCCAGCAGAGTCCCGCTGGCCAGCAGCCGCCCGCCGGCCAGCAGCACTCTCCCGCACAGGACCGGGCACATCGCGCCGCCGGCGATGACGACAGGACCGCCCGAGGCCGCACGGACGACGACCGCCGCCGCACCGACGGCGACTCCCGCCGCGCCAGCGCTGCCGCAGCCGCAGCCACCGGAGCAGCGGGCAACGCTCGATCACACGCCGCCACCGCCTCGGCGTCGGCACCGACCACGAACGCCGCAGCCGGCGACGCCCAATCAGGGGACGAGTCCCCGGCCACCCGCGGACCGGCACGGGCCCGCCGACATTCCTCCCGCCTCGGCGAGGGATTCCCCTCACTCGTCGGATGGACCTCGCTGAGCACGCTCCTGCCCGGCGTCGGCCTGCTGCGGACGAAGTTCCGGCCGCTCGGGCTCATCGTCTTCGGCGGCTTCGTCCTCACGATCCTCGTCGCGATCGGCTACCTCCTCATCAAGGGACCCGTCCACGCCGTCGCGACGATCATCGCGACCCCGACGCTGCTCAACGTCCTCGCGATCGGCGCGGTCCTCGTCGGTCTCATCTGGATCGTCGTCATCGTCATCTCCCACCTCGGCCTGCGCAAGGGCCATCGGTATGCGCCGTGGCAGAACCGGATGTCCGGCCTCCTCGTCGTCTCCCTCGTCCTCATCATCGGCATTCCCTTCGGCATCGGCTCCGTCTACGCCCGCGTCCAGGCCGACACGATCGCCAGCCTCTTCGGCGCGAGCACCGGCAAGACCCTCGACGCGCAGGAGCTGTGGAAGGACAAGCCGTTCATCAACGTCTTCCTCATCGGCCGCGACAACGGCGACGACCGCACGGGCACCCGCCCGGACACGATGCTCGTCGCCTCGATCGACACGAAGACCGGCAACGCCGCGCTCATCTCCGTGCCCCGCAACCTCGCCTTCCCGATCTTCCCCGCGGACAGCCCCGAAGCCCAGGTCTGGCCCAACGGGTTCCGCCCCACCGGCGACTCCTCCGTCGACCTCATCAACGCCGTCTGGCAGTGGGGCGAGGAGAACCCCGACGCCGTCGGTGAGACGAACGGCCTCGAACCCGGCATGTCGGCGACGATGGCCGCCGTCGAAGGTTCGCTGGGGCTCAACCTCGACTACTGGGCCTCGGTCGACATGGCCGGCTTCGAAGACGTCGTCGACGCGATCGGCGGAGTCAACATCGATGTCGAACGACCCATCCCGATGGGCGGCGGCAAATCGATGTCGGGCGTGCCGAACAAGGTCTTCGGCTGGATCGATCCGGGCCCGCAGAACCTCAAGGGCAAGAAGGCGCTCTGGTACGTCCGCTCCCGCGAGGGCAGCGACAACTACGACCGCATGTGCCGTCAGCAGCGGATGCTCAAGACGACTCTCGAGCAGATCGATCCGCAGGAACTCGCCGCCGCCTACCCGAAGCTCGCCGGTTCGGCGACGAAGAACATCGCGACCTCGATCCCCCAGAACGAGATCCCCGCGTTCATCGAACTCGCCGTGGCGATGCAGAAGGGCGACGTCACCACCGTCCAGATCAACAACGACGTCACCCCCACCTACGACCCGGACTTCGATGTCCTCCACGAGTGGATCCAGGGCGAGATCCAGGGTGCCTCCGACGGTGCCGACACCCCGCAGCCGACGAACGACCCCTCGCAGAACAACGGCTCCGACGCCGCTCAGGATTCGTCGGACTCCGGCACCACCGACGACTCCCAGGACACGGAGACCGGCACCGAGGCGCCCGCCGGCGACGGCGCGACCGCTGAGCCCACCCCGGAGACCGTTCCGGGCGAACCGAACGCGGCGGGCATGTGCTACCCGCAGGACTACCAGCCGGGCGACCCGTGGCCCGGCTACCCCGGCCCCGGTGCCGGCACGCAGGAGTGACCGCCGACAGCACGGTCGCGATCATCGGAGTCGGCCCCCGCGGGCTGAGCGTCCTCGAGAGGATCGTCGCCCTCGCCGCCGCCCGCTGGCCCGACTCCCGCGACCCCATCGCCATCCACCTCATCGACCCGTACCCGCCCGGTGCGGGCATCGTCTGGCGCACCGACCAGCCGGCGAGCCTGCTGATGAACACGACGATCGGCGAGCAGACGATCTTCCCGGATACCAGCTGTTCCTTCCTCGCCGAGGAGGGAGCCGGGTCCACTGCCAACGACTCCGATCCCGCCGAGGCGGCTGCGTCGTCCGCGACCCCCGACCCCGCTGAATCCTTCCGCTTCGGCCCGACGATGGCGCAGTGGTACCGCGCCCGCGGCGGCACCGAGCCCGTCGACTCGACCTTCCCGAGCCGCACCCTCTACGGCGAGTACCTGCGCGACGCCTACGAGCGGATCCGCGCTGCCGCGCCTGACTTCATCGAGATCATCGAACACCGCACCACGGTCGAATCCGTCATCGACCTGCCCGCCGTCGACCTCCCCGGTGACGACTCGGAGGCGACCGCGCCTCCGCAGCTCGTGCGCTGCGAGGACGGGACGACGATCATCGCCTCGGCGGTCGTCCTCGCCGTCGGGCACATCCCGAGCGCCCAGGCCGACGAACGCGCCCGCCTCGCCGCCTATGCCCAGCGCAACGGGGGACTCTACATGCCCCAGAGCCTGCCCGCGGAGGCACCGCTGGGCGAGGTGCCCGCCGGCGCCCGCGTCATCGTCCGCGGCATGGGACTCAACTACTTCGACGTCCAGACCCTGCTGACGATCGAGCGGGGCGGACGCTTCACCGCCGACGAGGGTACCGGCGCGGTCAGCTACACCCCGAGCGGGGAGGAACCGCTCCTCTTCCTCGGCTCCCGCCGCGGCATCCCCTACCGCAGCAAGCCGATCAGCCCCGAGCACCCGCGCACCTCCTGGCCGCTGCGCTACTTCACGACGGACAACGTCGCCCAGCTCGCCGGTCTCGACGACCTCGACGGCGATGCCAAGGCCGCCGCCCGCTTCAACGATCAGCTGTGGCCGCTCATCCTCGCCGACATCCGCTTCGCGTACTACCGGACGCTGGCCCGGACGCACCCCGATGCGTTCGCCGATGACCCCGGACGTCTGCGCGAAGCGATCGCCGAGGCGGTCTCCCGCCACCTCACGCGCCGCACCTGGCAGGAGACCCACCCCGATGCCGAGGACTCCGCCGAGTCCTCCCGTTCCGGACGCGTCACCCGCGAAGCCTTCGCGTGGGCCGAGATCGAAGAGGAGCTCGTTCCCGACCCGGCGCACCGGCTCTCCCTCCACGACCTCCTCGACCCCCTCGAGGACAAGGAGTTCGCCGGGCGCGCGCCGGGCGCGGAATCCTCACTCCACGACTGGATGCTCGACTTCCTCCGCACCGACCTCCGCGATTCCCTCGCCGGCCCCCACGGCAGCCCCGTCAAGTCGCTCTTCATGGTGCTCTGGCAGGCGCGGCTCCTCCTCAAGGAGCTCATCGCCGACGGCCACATCGACCCGGTGAGCACGGATATGGAGATCCGCGGCTGGTTCGAGAACTTCGTCTCCGGGATCTGCGACGGTCCCCCGCCGAGGCGGATCGCCGAACTCATCGCCCTCGCCGATGCGGGCATCGTCCGCTTCATCGGCCCGGACATGCACATCGCGGAGAACGATCCCGCTGGGGCCCCGTCCGGGACGGACCCCGCGGCCGCTGATGCGCTGCCGCAGATCTTCGCGGTCACCTCGGCGCGGGTCGAGGGGACGGTGACCGGCAGCGTCGTCATCGATGCCGCATCGCCGACGAACTCCGTCGCCCTCGCTGCCGACGTCCTCATCCACGGGATGCTCGACCGGGGGCAGCTCACCTCGGCGCGTCTGACCTTGGACGACGGCCGCGAGAAGCGGTTGAGCGGGCTCGCAGTGACGCCGCGGCCCTACCGCACGATCGATGCCTTCGGCACGGTCCATCCGCGCCGCTTCGCCCTGTCGATCCAACTCTCCGCGGTGCAGTGGGGGCTGGCGATCGCTGCGAACCCGGACACCGACGCCGCGACCCTGTGCGACTCGAACGCCGCCGCCGAGGCGATCCTCGACCTCATCTGAGCCCGCCTCATCCGAGCCCGCCTCATCTGAGCGTGCTCGCTGCACACGCCCTGCCGGCACACGCAGCCGGCAGGGCCGCACACACAACCGGCAGGGCCGCGCCCGTTGCCGGCAGGGCCGATGCGCGCTCGATCAAGCGGCAGTGCGGATGCGGGCGCGTGCACGGCCCGCTATCCGCGCTGCGGCTTGATCGACGACCGGCGACCACCAGACGCCGCCGGCGGGCGGCGCTACGCCATCGCCAGGGCTTCCTCCGGCTTCGTCGTCCGGGCCCGGACGATCGCGAGCAGCGACATGACGAGCCCGATGACCGCCCAGGCGAGCAGCCCGCCATAGGCGGCACCGAGTCCGCTCGTGCCCGCCGCGATCGCTGAGAATCCGTTCATCGCCGGGGTCAGCGGCAGCAGTGGGGCGACGAACTGGAAGAACTCGGGCACGGCCCCGATGGTGCGCCCGGCGACGGCGAGGACGACGGCGATGACCGACAGGAATCGGCCGACTCCGCCGAACCACGCGACGAGTGCGAAGTTGAGCACCATGAACACGAGCGCGGAGACGAACGTGAGCACCGCGATGTCGAAGCCCTGGATCGCGTCGATGTCCATGACGGTGACGGCGAGGATCGCGAGCACGAGCGCCTGAACGAGCCCGACGGCGAGCCCCGGGACGAGACCGCGCAGCCACACCGACACCGACGACCGGGTCGAGAGCAAAGTCGACGACGGAATCGGCTTGAGCACGGTGTAGGTGACGAGTCCGCCGACCCAGAGCGCGAGCATGATGAGCAGGGCGATCGTCGATCCGGTGAGGAGGTTCGTCACCGAATCCGTGTCCGGGGCTTCGATGTTCGCCGAGGCGACCCGGGAGAGCTTGTCCCGGTCCGGCGCCGAGTACGACGGCACTTCGTCAGCGCCGTCCTGCACGCCGTCGGCGAACTGTCCGACGCCGTCGGTGTACTCCTCGGAGCCGTCGGCGAGCTGGCCGAGCCCGTCGGCGAGGTCGGTCGAGCCCGTCGCCGCCTGCGAGACGCCCGTCGTGTACTGGTCGAGGCCGGTCGACAGCTGGCCGGCGCCGTCGGAGAGCTGACTCGCGCCGTCGGAGAGCTGGCTGGCACCGTCGGCGGACTGCGAGATGCCGTCGGTGAGCGCCGGCATGCCGTCGGCGAGCTGCTGGCTGCCGTCAGCGACCTGGGAGGCGCCGTCGGCGAGCTGTGAGCTGCCGTCGGCGAGTTCCGAGGCGCCGTCGCGCAGACCCTGCGAGGCTTCGAGCAGCTGCGGGGCGTTGTCGGCGATGTCCTGCATGCCGTCGGCGAGGTCGCCGAGGCCGTCCTCGAGCCCCTTGACGAACTCGCTCATCCCTGAGCTGAGATCATCGGCACCCGTGGCCAGCGACGCCGCCCCGCCGAGGAGGGACTGATCGTCGTCGGTCGAGCCGAGTCCCTCGACGGCCGAGTTCAGCCCACCCGAGGTGCCGGCGAGCAGACCCTGGGCATACGCCTGCTCCGCGCCCTGGCAGGCAGGCTCCGGGGTCCCGGCCGGGCACAGCTGAGCACGGATCTGGTCGGCCTGACCGCTGGTCAGCAGGCCGGCGCTGACGAGCGAGTCGAGACCGGTGACCGTGCCGCTCTGGGCGAGCTCGTCCGCGTCGTCGGCCCCGGACTGCAGACCGTCCCGATACTCGCCAAGGCCGTCGGACAGACCGTTGGCCCCTTCGGCGACGCCTTTCGCTCCCTTGTCGAGTTCCTGACCACCGGAGATGAGGTCGTCGAGACCGCCCTGACCCGAACCGCTGCCGGAGTCGCCCGACAGGCCCTTGATGATCTCGTCGATCGACGTCGTGTACTCGTCGACGCCGCTCGACAGGTCACCGGCACCGGTCGAGAGATCGCTCGCCCCGGACGAGAGATCGCCCGCGCCGTCGGCGAGCTGCTGGGTGTCATCGGGCAGACTCGCCGTCTCGTCCCGCATCGTGCCGAGGCCCGTCGACAGCTCACCGGCACCGGTGGCGAGCTCCCCCGCACCCGTGGCCAGGTCGCCGGCTCCGGAGCTCAGCTCGCCGCCGGCGCTGTCGAGTTCGCCCATGCCGGCGGCGAGCTCACCGGCACCGTCGGCGGACTGCCGGGTGCCTTCGGAGAGCTGCTGGGCGCCGTCGTCGAGTTCGCCGGCGGCGTCGCCGAGCTTGCGCATCTGCGTGCCCATGTCGTTGAACCCGACGTAGATGTTGTCGAGGTAGGTCTCCGTCATCTCCGTGTTGAAGGTCGTGCGCGCCACCTCGGCGACGGACCGGGAGATGAGCTGGTCCGATGCGGGCGCGACTCCGGACACGTCGACGTCGAGCTGCGTCTGCGTCGCGGTGTCGGCGTCGGAGACCGAGGTGACGGCCCGGGAGAAGCCGGCGGGAATCGTCAGCCGGGCGGCATACGTGCCGTCGGCCAGGCCCTTCTCCGCGTCCTCCTCGTCGGTGATGACCCAGTCGACGTTGTTGTCCTTCTCTCCGACGAGCCCACTCGTGAGCTCCCGTCCGATGGGCACCGTCTGACCGTCCACCTCGGCGCCCTCATCGTTGTTGACGATCGCGGCCTCGATCGTGTCGAGCCGGTCCCCGCTCTTCCAGGTCGCGAGGATGAACCCGGCGGCCACGATGATGGGGATGAGGACGAGACCGGCGAAGGACAGCCAGGTCACGGGCTTCTTGGAGTTCGCTCGCTCGAGTCTCACGACTGTACGCCTTCCGTGTGGTTCGTCGCGGCCGCGCCGGTGCGCGCGCCGCTGCTGTCGGTGCCCTCAGGAGCACGAGTGTCGTCGTCGGGGTCGATCGTCGCCGCGTCGAGATCGAGGTGGAGGTAGTCGGCGTGCGGCGGCAGGATCCCGCGCACATCCCCGTCCGGCAGGGCGAGCACGACGGCGGTGCCTTCGGCGGTGAGTTCGGGCAGGGCATCGGCGAGGTACCGGCCCTCGCTGCGGGTCAGCGCCTCGGCGCCGTCGATGACGAGCAGGGCGGGCACGTCCCGGCGCAGACGGGCGATCTCCTGCGCCCCCGGCGGCGGGGTCCCTCCCTCGCCGAGGTCGTAGAACGGCACCGTGCGCCTGACCTTTCCGGCATGCTCGGGCAGGACCAGCGCACCGATCTTCATCTCCCCGGCCGTGAGCGGGACACGACCGGTCATCGCGAGCAGGAGCGCGGTGCGATCCGCTCCGCTGACGACGAGGGTCTGCCCGGGCAGGAGCGAGACGTCGACGTGGGAGAAGCCGCGACCGTGGGCGCTCACCCCGACGCCGCGGCCGAAGATGCGGTAGGGCGAGTTCGGTTCGGGCCAGTCGCGCAGGGCCACTTCGTGGGCGAGGCCCTCCCCTTCGACGTCGAGCCGCGGCAGGATCCGATCGAGCCATTTCGGCAGCCACCAGGCCTTGTCGCCGAGAAGCTGCATGATCGCCGGCACGAGCGACATGCGCACGAGGAACGCGTCGACGAAGATGCCGGCGGCCAGGGCGAGCGCGATCGATTTGATGATCGGCTCACCGGCGGGCACGAACGCCGCGAACACGGAGAACATGATGACCGCGGCGGCCGCGACGACCCGGGCGGAGGAGAGGAACCCGGTGCGGATCGCCTGCCGGGCGCTCGCGCCATGGACGTAGGCCTCCCGCATCCCGGAGACGAGGAAGACCTCGTAGTCCATCGCGAGTCCGAAGAGGATGCCCATGAGGATGATCGGGAGGAAGCTGATGACCGGGCCCGTCTGGTCGATGCCGAGCGGGCCGGCGAGGTACCCGTCGTGGAAGACGAGGACGACGGAGCCGAACGACGCGAAGACCGACAGGAGGAAGCCGCCGGTGGCCTTGAGGGGCACGGCGATCGAGCGGAAGACGATCGTGAGGAGGATGATCGAGAGGCCGACGACGAAGATCCCGAAGGGCACGAGCGCCTGGCCGAGCTGGTCGGAGACGTCGATCTGGATGGCCGTGGCACCGGTGACGGCGGTGTCGTAGCCGTAGTCGTCCTCGATCTGCGTGCTCAGCTCGCGCAGCCGGTTGACGGTGTCGAGGGTGGCCGGGTCATCCGAGCTCGTCGTCGGGATGATCTGGAAGAGCGCGGTCGTCGCGTCCCGGTTCGGGGTCGCGAGCACGACCTGCTCGACCCCGGGGACCTCGGCGATGCGGGCCTCGATGTCGTCGACGTCGCCGAGCGGATCATCGGAGGTGACGATCTCGCTCGTCATGACGAGCGGACCGTTGTAGCCGGGACCGAAGTGCTCGTCGATGAGGTCGTACGTCGTCCGGGCCGGAGTCCCCTCCTCCTGCTGACCCGCTGTGGGCAGGGACAGCTGCAGCTGGGTGGCGGGGATCGCGAAGAGGCTCAGGCCCCCGACGATGACGACGATCGTGAGGATCGGGATCTTCGTCACCGCAGTCAGCCAGCCGGAGTAGAAGCGGTCCATGAACGTCTGCGGATAGGGTTCGCCCGCCTCAGCGAGAACGGTCCTGTCCGTGCTGGCATCGCGTCCCTCGGCCTCCGCCCTGGCCATGGCCCGGCGGTAGCGGCGGGAGGGCTTCGGGGTGATCTTCGCCTTCGCGAACCCGAGCAGGGCGGGCACCATCGTCAGGGAGATCATCACGGCGACCGCGACCGACCCCGAGGCTCCGATGCCCATGACGGTGAGGAACGGGATGCCCGCCAGCGAGAGGCCGAGCAGGGCGATCATCACGGTGATGCCGGCGAAGACGACGGCCGATCCCGCCGTCGCCACCGCCCGTCCGGCGGCTTCGATGGGTTCGTGGCCCTCGGCCAGCAGCGCTCTGGCCCGGGAGACGATGAAGAGCGCGTAGTCGATGCCGACGGCAAGTCCGAGCATGAGAGCGAGCATGATCGACGAGGAGTTGATCGCCCCGAACGCCGTCGCCCCGACGACGAGGAGGACGGAGATCGCCACACCGATGAGCGCCGTGATGAGCGGCATGCCGGCGGCGCGGAACGATCCGAGGGTGAGGAGGAGGACGACGAAGGCGATGATGACGCCGATCCCCTCGACCCAGGAGACGTGGACGCCGGTGATCTGGAAGAGCTCACCGCCGGCCTCGACCTCGGCGCCGGGCAGGTCCGCGCGGATTCCATCGAGCGCGGCGACGAGCTCATCGGCGGCCTCGGGTCCTCCGACTTCCTGGAGGGTGCCGTCGTATTGGACGGAGATCATCGCCGCCTGGCCGTCGTCGCTGATCGCACCTTCGACCATGTCGTCGAACGGTGAGGTCACGGCGTCGACGTTGGGCAGCTCGCCGAGGTCGTCGACGGCCTGCTCGATCCCGTCTCGGTAGTCGGGGTCGGTGACGGACTGTCCGTCGGGGGCGACGACGATGACCGACGCCGAGGTGCCGGCCGCCTCGGGGAAAGTCGCCTTCATCGCGTCGAGGGCGACCTGCGCCTCCGAGCCCGGGAGCGTGAAGTCGTCATCGAAGTCCTCGGCGAAGGCGGCGACGCCGGCGGCGACGAGGCCGAGGATGACCAGCCAGAGAGCGATGAAGCGCACCGGCTGGCGGAAGGCCCGGCGCCCGAGGGCGTAGAGAAATGTCGACACGAAGACCTCGATACAAAAGTGTATTGGATACAGTCATGTATTCTTGTGGACAACGCCTCTCGAGCGCAAATCAGTATGAGAGAATCGTGTGATTTCCCATGGGATGCCCAGTTTCGGCCGGGACGTCCCGGCCGGGAGGCGGACCAGCCGGGAGACGAGAGACGGGCGAGACTGACACGCGATGAACACCGAGAACCTCAGCGACCGCCGGCGCCGGACCCGATCGACCCTCGTCGAGGCCGGCGTCTCCGTGTTCGCGGTCAAGGGCATCGAAGGAGCGTCGATCGAGGAGATCTGCGAAGCCGGCGGCCTGACCCGCGGCGCGTTCTACTCGAACTTCTCCAGCCGCGACGACCTCGTCCTCGCGACCCTCGAGATCCGTGCCGCCGAGACCCTCGACCGCCTCGATGCGACGATCCAGCGGTGGAAGGAGCAGCTCGACGACACCGACGCCGCGGAGATCCGGCCGCTGCTCACGCAGTTCGTCGAGGAGATCTTCACCGAGAAGCTCCACACCGTCGCCGATGCGATCGCCGAGCAGGAGGTCGAACTCTACTGCCTGCGGGTCCCGGAGCTCTACGCGCGCTATCAGGAGCTCGACGCCGGCCGCCGGGAGAGGCTCGCCCGACTCGTGCGCACGGCGATCGAGAACGTCGGCGCGGTGCCGACGATCCCGCTCGACAGCCTGCTGACGATCCTCATCTCCCTCTTCACCCACCTCTCGCTGCAGTCCGCTGCCGGACGCGATCTGCGCGACCCCGTCGACATCGAACCGGACCTCATCGTCGAGGTTCTCCTCCGGTTCCTCGATTTCACCGACTGCGCGACCCCTGAGGCCTGAGCTCCAGCGGCTAAGGTGGAGGGCGTGACTGATCTTCAGCGTGAATACACGGCCTTCATCAACAACATGGACGTCCGCCTCGGCGCGTTCGTGCTCGCGGACCTCCCCCAGTCCGTCGAACAGGAGGACGGCACCCAGGCGCCCTTCCGCAAGGACATGAGCCCGGAGTCCCTGCCGCTCATCGAGCACTTCGTGCTCTCCCGGTTCGCCGACCCCGACGAGGTCGTCTCCCCCGATAACCACCGCTTCGTCGAGGGGCTCATCCGCTACCTCGGCGAGACGTATCTGCGCGCCGTCGGCGGGGCATGGGACCACGACGAGACGACAGGCAACGGGATGCCGTTCATCCGCCCCGACAATGCCGACGGGCCGACCAAGGGTGAGCCGATCCCCCTCGTCGCCGTCGTCCTCACCGCCGTCGACCAGCGCACCGGAGGGATCTTCACCGCCGTGCTCGACCGGGCCCGCCAGGAGCTCGGCGGCGACGGCAGCCCGCGGCGGACCTCGACGGGTCTGTCGATCGGGATGCTCACGTCCGAGAACTCCTCCGAGGAGGAGGTCGAGTTCCTCTCCCGCTTCCTCGGCACCGTCGAGCCGGGCATCGCCGCGTGGACGAAGGAGCAAGCCGACCCGCAGTCGTGGGCCCTCGACCGTGACAGCCTCGTCCGGCTCGGCAAGCAGCTGAACGTCCGGTACGACTCCCGCGACGAGATGATGGCCGACGACGAGATCGCCTTCGTCGGCGGGGCGATGCGCTTCATCGGCGAGACGATCCGGCGCATCGGACTCGGTCAGTGGCGCTACGGGGCCGAGCTCGAGGCCGACGACCCCCGCAGCCAGCAGCCGTTCATCCGCTTCGTCATCGGCGACCAGAACCTCGACATCGTCCCATGGAAGCTCGCACAGGCCGCCCTTGACGACCCCGAGGCGATCGCGAAGGGCCTCGACACGATCATCGAGATGCGCACCGAGGAGGCGGAGAAGTCCGCCGAATGAGGTGACGGCCCGCGCTCGTCAGGGCCGGCCGGTGCCGGTTTGCGCGGGTTGAACGCCGGTTTGCGCCAGTTGAATCTGAGATGGCCACGACCGGTAATGGCCATCTCAGATTGACCTGGCGCAAACTCGTCGGGACCCGGAGCGGCCGGCGCCGGGTCAGAGCTGGAAGCGGCGGTTGCCGTGGAGGCCGTCGGCCGGTGGCCCGGGTGCGAGCTCGATCGTCTTCGCGCCCGGGTCGATCTGCACCGTGACGAGGGTCGCCGGCCGATCCCCGTAGGCGGCGCCGGGCTCCGGCGTGCAGCTCACCGGCGGATCACCCGGTCCCGAGGTGAGGAGGGCGACGAGGTCGGCCGTCGTCTCCGGCGGATGCCCCGCGGTGATCGCGGCAGCGGCACGGGCGGCGAGGAAGTCATAGCGCGGCCGTGAGCTCGAGTCCGCGCGCAGCTCCATCGCTCCGGCCTGGAGGTCGGGGTGGAGGAAGTGGTTCGTGTGGACGAGGACGTCGGCCTCGGCGAGCACCGCCTCGGTGTCAGCAGTCCCCTTGTCGCCGCGCCCCACGGGGTCCCCGGGGCGGAGTTCGCGCTTGGACTCTCCGGCGATCTCGACCTGGACGGCCGCCTCGGCGGTGACGACGGTGATGACCGACGACGATGACGTCGGAGCGGAGCGGATGATCTCCAGCGCCTCGGTGAGGGTGTGCGCGGTCGAGAGCACCCGGTTGAGGACGGCATGGACGGGCACTCCCCCGGCCCGGTCGTCCGCGTGCTTGAGGATGTTGAGGTGGACGCCGACGCCGGCGTCGTTGAGGCCGATCTTGCCGAGCATCCCGTACTCGGCGATGCCGACGTGGCGCAGCTGGCCGGGCACGGCCCCGACGTCGCCGATGTGCCACAGCGTCGAGAAGTCGGCGAGCCAGTCCCAGGTCTGCGCCGAGACCGTCGCACCGTGCACGACCCGGGTCACCGTCGAGCACTCGGTGGGGGCGGCCCCCGCAAGCGTCATGATCTCCGTGCGGGCTATGACCTCCATGATCTCGGTGACCGTGCGCCCGGAGCCCTCGGCGACCGCGGAGATCTCAGCGGCGGCCTCCGGCGCCCACGCCTGCACGCGCGCATAGCTGTCGTCGGCGGCATGGCGGGCGTCGACCTCGGTGATGCCGAGGTGGGCGAAGTACCGCTGGTAGCCGGCGATCGCCGCGCCGATCCCGGTGCGCAGTTCGCGACCGCGCTGCAGCCCGCGCTGGATGTGGTCACCGGCGCGGGAGACGAAGACCTCCGGGCGCACCGCGGCGGCGGGCACGAAGTCCGGCCTCACGGCTGCCCCTGCCCGACGAGCGAGCCGGTGCCGACGTCGAGGTCGAGGTAGTGCATGTGCGCGGCGGTCTCGGCGAGCGCGGCGAAGAGGTTGAAGTGGTGGAGCTGGTCGAATCCGCGGGCCCAATGCAGGCCCTGGGCGATCGAGTAGACGGAATGGTCGTCGGTCTCGCTCATCCGCGCGTCGATCTCGGCGAGACGCTCGCGATGGTGCGCGACGAGCTCCCGCTGGCGCTCGTGGAGACCGCGGAACCGGAAGCCGTGCGCGGGCAGGACGGCGATGTCGGCAGCGAGCGCGCCCATCTTCTCGAGCGATCCGAGATAGTCGCCGAGGCTGTGCGTGATCGAGCCGCTGTCGAGGCCGATGTTCGGCGTGATCGTCGGCAGGACATGGTCGCCGGAGAAGAGGAGTTCGCCCTCGCGGACGAAGGCCGTGTGCCCGTAGGTGTGGCCCGGGGTCCACAGAGCATCGAGGCGTCCGGTCTCGAGCGGCAGCGTCGCCCCGTCCTCGAGGATGCGCAGCGTGTCAGGCAGCTGTGCGAGCTGGAGGGCGAAGGGATCGCGTCCGGTTCCGTCCTCGCGCTTCCCCGGCTTGCTGACCTGGAGGGATTCGACCTCGTGCCAGCGCTCCTCGGGCACCCCGTAGGCGCGGGCGATGTTGAGGTTCGGATCGGTGCCCGTGCCGAGGTCGACGGCCCGTGAGGCGAAGCGCTTGACCGCGCGCAGGTCCTCCCCGTGGAGTGCCACCCACATCGCCGGGTTCTCCTTGATGAGCGCGGGGACGAGCCCGATGTGGTCGCGGTGGTAGTGGGTGATCGCGACGCCGTGGATGTCGCGCACGGCGAATCCGAGGTCGGCCAGCGCCGAGGCGAGCGCGAGGTACTGGTCCCGCCCGTCCCAGCCGGGGTCGATGAGGACGACGCCGTCGCCGTCGGCGAGCGCATAGCAGTACGTGTAGACGAGGGGGTTGTTCGGAATCGGCACCGGGATCGCCCATACACCGTCTGCGGTCTGCTCGACCGGCGGGAGGACCCGATCCTTCCACGCGTGGGACTGCTGGGGGCTGAGCGTTTCGATCGGCATCGGTGCGTTTCTCTCCTCGTCGAGCAGTGATGATCCTCATCGGGAAGCGGTGAGCTCCTCCGCCCAACCTACTCCCAATCGCGGGAAACTGAAAGATCGTTCGACAATTGACTGAGCCACGGACCTTGCCGCCACTCAACCCGAACTCAACGCAACGGATTTCGCATTGCCGAGCGCAACCTCGGCGATCATCTCTTCTCTATCCGTGGTCGAGATTTCGCATTCAGTTGAATTGCTCTACCATCGACATGGCGCAGATCACGTCTGCGCCTTCGTGGGCGACGCTGCTCAGGCGCCGCCGACGGCAAGACTCATCGGGGAGGATTGATATGGCGGCATCAGGATCGCTCAAACGGAACCTGGGACTGTGGTCCATCGTCGGACTCGGGCTCGGGTACATGACGCCGACGGTCGTCTTCGACACGTTCGGCATCGTCTCGGACGAGACGAACGGTGCGGTGCCGGCGGCCTATCTCACCGCGCTCG
The DNA here is from genome assembly GCF_005502845.1 of Brevibacterium sp. 2SA. Taxonomy (NCBI): domain Bacteria; kingdom Bacillati; phylum Actinomycetota; class Actinomycetes; order Micrococcales; family Brevibacteriaceae; genus Brevibacterium; species Brevibacterium sp. 2SA. Next base: position 57,243 of record NZ_SCMW01000017.1, read on the forward strand.
TCGTCATGGTGTTCACGGCGTTCAGCTACGGGAAGATGGTCCGGGTCTTCCCCACGGCGGGCTCGGCGTACACGTATACGCGCGAGACGATGTCGCCGGGGCTCGGCTTCCTCGTCGGCTGGACCTCGCTCATGGACTACCTCCTGCTGCCGATGGTCAACTGCCTCATCATCCGCCTCTACATGGAATCGATGGTCCCCGACGCACCGCCGTGGATCTGGGTCGTCGCCTACACGGTCATCATGACCGGCATCGTCCTGTCCTCGATGCGGGGCACGGCGAACATCAACGCGCTCCTGCTCATCTTCTCCCTCGTCCTCATGGTCACCTACTGCGCGCTTGCGATCGCGCAGCTCAATGCCGGTGAGGGCGCGGGCACGGTCTTCAGCCCCGAGCCGTTCATCCATGACGGAGTCGAGTTCAGCGCGGTGCTCACCGGCGCGACGGTCGTCTGTTTCTCCTTCATCGGCTTCGATGCGGTGACGATGTATACGAACGAGGCCAAGCACGTCAACCTCATGCCCAAGGCGATCCTCATCACCGTCCTCGCCGGCGGTGGCATCTTCCTCGTCGCGAGCTACATCACGCAGCTGCTCTACCCGGACAACTCGCAGTTCACGATCGTCGACGATCCGCTGCCGGAGATCGGGCTGCTCACCGGTGGGCCGCTGTTCCAGCTCTTCTTCGTCGCCGCCGCGTTCGCGGCGACCGTGGCTTCGGGGCTCGCCTCGCACGCCTCGGTGTCGCGCATGCTGCTCGTCATGGGACGCAACGGGGTGCTGCCGCGCAAGGCGTTCGGCTACATCAACCCGAAGACGCACACGCCGGTGTTCAACATCGTCCTCGTCGGCCTCGTGTGCCTCTTCGCGATGTCGTTCAGTCTCGAGTTCATCTCCGCGCTCATCAACTTCGGGGCGCTCATCGCGTTCACCTTCGTCAACCTCACGGTCATCGCCCACTACGCGTTCCGCACGCGTCAGGTCGTCGACGCCAAGTCGGCGTTCAGCTACGTCGTCATGCCCGCCATCGGGGCGATCCTCACGGGAGTGCTCTGGGTGAGCCTGCATGAGACGGCGCTCATCGGCGGGCTCGTGTGGTTGGCGATCGGCGTCATCTACCTCGCGATCCTCACCCGTGGCTTCAAACGCACGGTTCGCAGCTTCGACGATCCCGAGGCCGACGCCGAGATGTCGGAGCCCGAGGTCCCGGAGCACGGTGCGGCGACGGAAGCAGGAACCGGCGCGGCGCCGGGTTCGGGGTCTGGCTCGGGGTCTGCTCGACCGGGGAAGACGGCCGACTGATCGGGGCGTCGGTCCGCGGACGCTGGGGCAGCGGTCTGCGGACGCTGGGGCAGCGGGTCTGCGGACGCTGGGTCGCGTCGGCCCACAGTCCTTGAGGACCGAAGCGCGGACGCTGGGGCATCCGCTGGGGCGATCGCGCAGGCTCGGAGCGTCGTTGCGCCGCCTCGCGGTGGGGTGGGCTGTGTCAAGTTTCGTAGACGATCTCTTTGTGGATCAGGCGGCGATCGCGGCCTGAAGGGTGTAGTCGGCGCGCGCTTCGGCGGGCGTGCGGTAGCCGAGGCTCGAGTG